>JAPLKC010000001.1 GCA_026388255.1 Pseudomonadota bacterium
AGGGTCTATACCATCCGAACCGGTCCATTCAAAAAGTATCTGTTCCATAAGGCCATCACGGACACCGGAGTCTTCTGTTGCTATGAACTGCTCAATCAGGGCTTGGAGTGTACCTGTGGTATCCCTCACCATCGCCTGATGGAGGTCGTAGGTATTGCCGTAACCTTGCAAGTCGGGTAGGGCGGCTATGTTGTCAGGGACGTCAAGCCATTCTGTGGCTATGGTATAGGTTGCATCTCTCTGGAGATTAAAACCGCCTATTGAGGCAGTTGAACCGTCTGTTTTAGTGAATGTCCCTGTCTGAACTTGTGTATTGCCTTGTGGGTCAAGGATATTTGTGTCCGTGTGGGCTACGTTGATGGATTGTATACCCATCTCTTGTAGGGTAAATAGTTCGTCTTCTGCCGAATAACCGTCGCCATCTATGTCCTGCCAGATTTTGAGTTGAGAGAATTGGGTATCGTTGGCATCTATCACGCCATCGTTATTGCTGTCCAACTCAGCCAGTGCCTGAAAACCGTCTGTAGCTCTCTGGCCGTTCTGGAGAATTGTTTGATCACCAAAAAGCTCCGTGCCGTCATCAATGGTGCAATTGTTGTTGCGATCCATAACAAGGAGGCCATCATCTGAGGATGCCCATCCGGTCTGTTCCGCAAATCCATTCCTGTCATGGTCAAAATAAGCCCCGTCTTTGACGTTGATGGTTTCTATGCCATCGTTGTCCAAGTCAAGGATAAGGGGGTCTTTGAAGAAAACGGTCTTGGCAGAAGCATAGGTCTGAAGGGAAGTGCTTATAAGTTCATTAACAAACCCCTGATATGCATTTTTAACCCACAGGGGAATAAAGCTGTAATCATCGACATTATTAACATAGCCCTTTAAATTGTTAAGCCTATTTAGCCAGCCCTTTAAAAAAACTTTTTGGCTCGGCCTTATGGCAACTATCTCTTTGTACCTTACTTTTCTTACATCCAAAAAGTCATTAATAATATTTCCGCTGTAATTCTGGATAGCAGATAATGTTTGAGAGCCAATTACTCCATCTTTGGGTAATCCTAAAACTCCCTGTAACATTTTAACACTGGTTTTATTTCCCATATTCACCGCTGTATCAAACATGGCTACTGACAATTTTGCAGGCAAAGCATCTCCTTTGATTTCATCCCAAAACATTGTTTTGTAAATGTTCTTGGCATCTTGTAATGTTATGTCTTTCACGCTATTTAATGAATTGTCGATAATTCCCTGTTTTTTTGCAGCATTAAATGTAGCTTTAGTAATACCGTAATTTGTCTGACCACCACGATCATTTGGGTGATTGGAATATCCACCCTCTGCTTTAAAGACAAACGTTAGCGCAAGATCAAATTTGCTTTCCATAATTAACCCCCTTATTTATTAATAACTTTTTCCATTCCATTTCCAAATTGTTTTACTATCTATGAAAATGTCTCGCCAACCATCAGTCTTACTTGAAAGAATGCCAACCAAGCTTTGTTTGCCTGAATCGTTTATATCTATAAAAATGGGAAACCCATTAGTAAAACATTGTGGCAATAACGATTTGATTTTTCCATTTTCGATTTTGTAAATATTGAATGGGCAGCCTGTTTGCTGTCCACAGTAGTTAAATATTTCAATATATGAAAATATTTCTTTAACACCGTCATCATTTAGATCTTTTAATGCGATATATATCAAACCATTATTCAAATCTTTCGTAGAAATCTTCTCGTATTTCATAATTAGATTACGTTCAAGTGAATATTTGGTCGAAGAGAATATTAACAATTCAATATTTAAAGATTTGTTTTGCTTGTTTGATATGTTATTAACTTTAATAGATAAATCTTTAGCAATACAATAGCTGTCCATCAAAATCCAGATTAACAAAAGTAAAGTAATAATTGAAATAATCTTGTGTATTTTAAAATTTTGGACACCCTTTCTTATCATAAGTTTTGCTCCTTTGTTTTTAATTTTTTAATATTGTTTGTGCTTTGTTATTATTATGAGTTGTAAAATTGCTCTGTAATGCGATGATGGCGGGATTCAGATCTCCCTTAAGGGATTGTGTCGTTTCATCCCATGTATATGTAATAGCATCATATACATACTTCAAATGAGTCTGTGCCATTAATTGGGCATAATACATCTCAAAAAGTCCTTCA
>JAPLKC010000002.1 GCA_026388255.1 Pseudomonadota bacterium
TACCTCAAAATCAGAAGACATTCCCATGGATAGCTCAGTCATGTTTAACAAAAACTCTCTGTTTGCCTCATGCAGCGTTTCCCCGAGTCCCTTGAACACGCCCCTTACCTCTTCCGGGTCATCTACGAAGGGCGCCATCGTCATGAGTCCGACAGGCTTGATGTTTTTCAACTGATTTACCCTTTCAAGCATCCGCTTCAGGTTATCCACGGTAGTGCCCTGTTTGGTGGCTTCGCCTGAGAGATTCAATTCGAATAACACATTCATCTCCTTACCGTATCTATCAAGCAATTCAGCAAGTTCCCATCGGTCAACAGAGTGAATATAACCGAACATGCCCGGCAGAAATTTTACCTTATTTGTCTGTATATGGCCAATCATATGCCAGCTTATCTCTTCGCAAGGGGTAATCTCTTCGATCTTCTTTTTTGCTTCCTGGATATAATTTTCACCAAAATCTTTCAAACCGCACGCCATGGCTTCCTTTATTCTACCAATATCCACTCTTTTTGTCACACCAATTAAACGTACTTCTGATGCAGACCTTCCGGATCTGGCGCACGCCTTTTCAATCTTTTCCTGTACTGTTTTTATTGCATCGCCAATGTTCTGCATATGTGGTTTCTTTAGTTTCTTTAGTTTCTCTTGTTTCTCTATCAGCTATCAGCTATCAGCTATCAGCAATCAGCAATCAGCCATGAGCCAATTACGAAAGCACACCCAACGACAATAGCGCCTCTGCAACTTCGCATATGGGCAGGCCAACAACATTTGCGTATGATCCTTTTATCTCTTTTACCATGTAACCGCCCTTGCCCTGGACGGCGTATGAGCCGGCCTTATCAAAAGGTTCGGATGTTTTTATATACCGTTTAATCTCATCGTCAGACAAACCCTTTACATAAACCCTTGTCTCAACTGCATCCCTGTATGTTATGTTTCTGGATATGTTAAGGACGCAATAACCCGTAATAACCCGGTGCCACTTTCCGCTCAGAATCTTCAGCATATTGAATGCATCGCTGTCATTCTTCGGCTTTCCCAGTATCTTGCCCTTCAATACCACTACCGTATCAGCACCGATAACCCACTTATCAGGAAAGAGGTTTCCAACTTTATGTGCCTTTTCATAAGATACCCTTAGCACAAAATCCTTCGGCAGTTCATCCTTCTTTCTTCGCTCATCAATGTTCGGGGGTATAATGGAGAATGATATGCCCAGGGTTCTTAAGATATCGACCCTGCGGGTTGACTCGCTTGCCAGTATGATTGAATCGCCTTCTTTGACTTGAAACATATTCCTCTCCTATCGTAGAATAGTAAAAATATATGAAATTCTCTTTGATTTCAAGTTAAATATGTTGATGAAACAGTAAAAGGTGAAAGGTGAAAAGACAGGGAAATGGGAAAGGTAAAGGTGAAAGGCATTTTTTACCACAGATGGACGCAGATTAACACGGATAACAGCGGATGAATAGTTTCTTTACCTGATTTGTGATAGATCGTCAAATCAGGTAAAACAA
>JAPLKC010000003.1 GCA_026388255.1 Pseudomonadota bacterium
AAGTATGATATGATCCTGATTTCAGGAGGAAGTTCCAAGGGGGAACGGGATTATATTACAGATGTTATCGAAAAGCTCGGCGGCAGCATACTATTCCACGGGGTTAACATAAAACCAGGAAAACCTATCATATTCGGGAAGCTATGGGAAAAACCCATATTCGGGTTGCCAGGTCATCCCAACTCATGCATTATGGCTACAATCAGATTCGTAATCCCACTCCTTAAAAGGCTCAAAGGAGAGTCGATACATGATAAAAAAGGGATTACAAGTTTACTTACAACCAATATCCCCTCATCTTACGGCATTGAAGAATATGTGAGGGTCTCAATTGAAATCATTGACGGAACATACTATGCAACCCCAATCTTTGCAAAATCCTCCGTCATCTCTTCCCTTGCCCGTGCTTCAGGGTATGTTGTAATACCGGAGAGTACGGAAGGATGTGAGAAGGATGAAGAAGTGGAGGTTTATCTCTTTTAATATGAAAAGATATCTGAAAACATTAATGGAGTATCATATGCGACACCCATTTTCGCAAAATCCTCTGTCATCTCTTCCCTTGCCCGTGCGTCAGGCTATATAATAATCCCGGAAAGTACGGAAGGATTTGAGAAGGACGAAGAAGTGGAGGTTTATTCCTTTTAAATATGAAAAGATACCTCAAAACATTGCGGAGCGAAGAAGCCATCAGCAAGATACTTGAGAACACAAAGCCTATTGATGATGAAGAATATCTCCCCGTTTATCTGTGCAAGGCACGTATTACATCAAGGCCTGCATTTACCAGAATTCCGAATCCCTCCTTTTTATGCTCTGCTATGGATGGATACGCGACATCTTTTAAAAATACGCTCGAAGCAGACCTTGCAAGCCCTGTAAAATTAAAAAAAGATACTGACGCAACGCCTGTAAACACTGGAGACCCTATACCAAAAGATGCTGACGCAGTAATTATGATAGAAGATGTTGAGGAATCTGAAAAATATATAACCATCAGAAAACCGGCCTACCTCTGGCAGCACGTCCGAATGATCGGCGAGGATGTAATTGAAGGAGATATGCTTATTCCTACAAACCATAAAATAACTATTTTTGACATAGGAATGCTTATATCCGGAGCAGTTTCACATATCCATGTGAAACGTAAACCAAAAATTGCCATTATACCCACAGGCAAGGAACTGATAGATATATTCGAAGAACCGCTTGAACAGACAGATTCCCAGGGGCAAGCCCCTTTAATTGCAGTCGGCAGGCTTATAGATTTTAACTCTCATACCCTTTTAAAACTTTCAGAAGAAATAGGGTTTGATGCAATTAAAACAAGAATTGCCCGTGATAAGAAGATGTTAGAAGATATACTTAATGAAGTCATTGAAGATTGTGATGTAATTCTGCTTAATGCCGGGACAAGCGCCGGTCGCGAAGATTACACTGGTGATATTATTATGGAGATGGGGACTCTCATCTTTCACGGGGTATCCATGATGCCCGGCAAACCTACTATATTCGGCGTCATAAAAGGCAAGCCCATATTCGGGATTCCAGGATATCCCGTATCTGCCATACTAAGCTTTAAAACATTTGTAGAGCCTCTTTACGCAAAGATGAGCACAACAAGTTTTCGAAACAAATACATACAGTGCATTACCCCATACAAGATTCCTTCAAGGGTCGGGATTGAGGAGCTTGTGAGAGTAAACCTCATAGAAAAGCAGGGAACCTATTATGCCTTTCCTTTGCCCAGGGGGGCCAGCGTCTTCTCATCAATGGCAAATGCCGACGGCCTCATAAGGATTCCGGAAGATATTGAAGGTTACAATGAGAACGAAGAAGTCCAATGCGAAATTCTGGGAGAGGAAAAGGATCTGAAACAGAGAATCCACATCATCGGCAGCCATGATCTATCTCTTGATTTCTTAAGGGATATGATGAAAGTGAGACATCCTGATTTAGACGTCATTTCAACACATACTGGGAGTTTAAGCGGAATCTTTGCCTTTAAAAAAGGCGTGACGCAGCTCTGTACTACACACATTCTCGATGAAAATGAGAAAATATATAATATTCCCATATTAAAAAAATATCTGGACGATACACCCTTTATGCTTTTTCACATTGCCAAAAGGTCGCAGGGTCTTCTCGTCCGCAAGGGAAATCCGAAAAGCATCCAAAGCATAAAAGACTTGGCCCGACCTGATATAAAATTCATAAACAGACAGGCCGGTTCAGGCACCAGAATCCTTCTTGATACAATGCTGAAAGAACAGGGAATTAAAAAACACCTGATCAATGGCTACGATAGGGAAGAGTCGTCACATACGGCCGTTGGCATACTCATAAGAGAATCTATAGCAGATGCAGGTGTTGCTATCCATTCAATAGCCAGGATATTCTCTCTTGATTTTATACCCTTAGCCCAGGAGGATTATGACCTTCTTGTTGCAAAGGAGTTCGCGGAAGACAGGAGATTCAAAATGCTCATGGAACTGATAACTTCGGATGAATTTAAAAAAAGACTTGAAGACATGGGCGGTTACGATACGAAAGATACAGGTAAAATAAAATATATCAATAGATAGATAGCGGTGAACGATAATTATGCTCATTGACGAGTTTAACAGAATTATTAATTATGTAAGAATTTCCATTACCGATAGATGTAATCTAAGGTGTAAATACTGTGTTGACGGAACATTTCCCTTTATCCCTCATAATGAGATGCTTTCCTATGAAGAGATTATACGGTTTGTAAGAATATGCGCCGAGCTTGGCGTAAGCAAAATAAGGTTAACAGGAGGAGAGCCTCTCACGCGAAGGGGGATTTCTTATCTAATTGAAGAAATAAATAAAATACAGGGCATAGAAGATATAAGCCTTACCACAAACGGCGTTTTGCTCGGAAAAAACATTAATGAACTGAAGGAAGCAGGATTGAGAAGGGTAAATATCAGCCTTGACACGTTGAGGAAAGACAGATTTGCATATATAACAGGCGTTGATGCTTTCACCGATGTCATAAGGAGCATTAAGAAGGCCCATTATTCAGGGTTAAACCCGATAAAAATAAATTCTGTTATTATTAAAGGCTTCAATGATGACGAAATCCTCGATTTTGCAAAACTATCAATACGTTATAATCATCACATGAGGTTCATAGAATATATGCCTTTTGGCGATTCAGGAATGTGGGACAGATCAAAGATTGTCACATCAAGTGAAATCGAAGCCCGTATAAGAGAAGTATACGAACTGGAGTCTTCTGTTAATAATGAAAGAGGTCCTGCGAAGATGTTTAATATTAAAGGCGCAGCCGGCAAAATAGGGTTTATCAGTCCTGTATCTACACATATATGCTCAGAATGCAACAGAATTAGGCTTACTTCAAATGGTAGAATACGACCATGTCTATTTTCTGATGTAGGATACGACGTCAAGAAACTCCTGAGAGAAGGGAAAAGCAATGAAGAGATAAAGTCTTTTATAATCAATATCGTCAAGGTAAAGCCTGAAAGAAAGGATGAGATGGGGCAGATTAAAAAATGTCAGAGAAGTTTGCAGCATATCGGAGGATAAAGGAGAAAAAAATGAAGCTTACCCATTTAGACAGCAATGGTAAGGCGCGTATGGTCGATGTTACTGACAAAAAAGAAACTGAACGTGAGGCAAAAGCCTTTGGTGTGGTAAGAATGTCGCCGGAAACATACAGAAAAATTAAAAAAGGTGTAGGACCGAAGGGTGATATTTTTACTGTTGCCAAGATAGCAGGCATAATGGGGACGAAAAAAACACATGAGCTTATACCCCTTTGCCATCCTCTTGCTATTACACATATCGACGTCAGTTATAACTTTGTTGATAATGAATCCGCCGTGCAGATTACATCATCTGTAAAAATAAAGGGACAGACCGGTGTTGAAATGGAAGCCCTTACCTGCGTCATGCTCACTGCACTGACAATTTACGACATGTGCAAAGCCATTGATAAGGGCATTGAACTTGGACCATTCTATCTCCTGGAAAAGAGCGGAGGGAAAAGCGGCAGATATGTAAAAAAACGTGAAGCGTGATTTGTGAAGCGTCAAAATACGAAATACAAGATTCAGAGGTGAGGCATGAAAGGTAGGATCATTTCAGTAAACATCAGTAACAAAAAGGGCGAAAAGAAGCATGGTGTGGGAAAGTGCATGTTAATAAAAGATATGGGGCTTGAGAACGACGCACATGCGGGCTTTATGCACAGGCAGGTAAGCCTCCTTGCAAAAGAGAGCATCAAGAAGATAAAGGACATGGGAATTGATGTAGATTGCGGAGACTTTGCTGAAAACCTGACCACTGAAGGCATAGAACTCCCAATATTACCTATCGGCACAAAACTTAAAGTCGGGGACAACATTATTCTAAGAGTTACTCAGATAGGCAAAGAATGTCATGCCAGGTGCGCTATTTTTCAACAGGTCGGTGATTGCGTGATGCCGAGAGAGGGGATCTTTACCGAGGTACTCAATGAGGGGGAAATTAAGGCAGGAGATGAAATCGAGGTATTACAATGAAACACAGTGTTGTAATCATTACATGCAGCGATAAAGGCTCCAAAGGTGAACGTGAAGATAAAAGCGGACCTGCAATAGCTGAAATGCTGAAGGACTCTTACAATGTAAACAATATTCTCGTTGTACCGGATGAAACCGATATTATTGCCAATGCAATAAAAAAGCTCATTGATGAGCAGGGGATAGATCTTGTTATTACAACAGGCGGCACGGGTTTGTCAGACAGGGACGTAACCCCTGAAGCCACAAGGATGGTCATTGAAAAAGATTTGCCCGGCTTTGCTGAAATAATGCGCATTGAGAGTTACAAAATCACCCCTCACGGGATAATCTCGCGGGGCATCTGCGGAATAAGAGGCAAGAGCATAGTCATTAACCTCCCTGGAAGCCCCAAGGCAGCTACAGAATGCCTCTCCTTCGTGTCGGCTGCCCTACCCCACGCACTTAATAAGCTGAAAGGAGATACTGCCGATTGCGCCAGCTAATCCCAGTTCCAAATAAAAGCGCTATCATTGTTGGCTCAGTTTTTCAGAATACTTTCCATCTCTCCAATTTCATCATCAGCATTTTCTAAATCCCAGTTAAACTTAACCATATCTATTTCCAGGATCTTAGGATTGACTTTCTCAAGAACCTTGAATGCTTCTGTTTCGTTTAATATTACCCCGCTTATATCGCCCCCAAAACCAAAATCCTGGATCCTTGCCAGTTGATCTGCCAGTGAGCAGACAGCAACCGCCGTTTTGTTTTCTCCGGTAGAGTCCTGTACACAATGATGGTATCTGGCAACATCAATAAATATCTCCGGCAGTTTCCACTGCTCCATAATCCAACCGCCTACTATGTCGTGCGTTTCACCGAGAAACTTTTTCTCGGCTTCAATCATCGAGATACATTCGTCAGAAGTTGCATTAATGACAATTTCATATATTTCGTGGACGAATCTGTCCAATATGATCTTTCCGACATCATGAAGAAGACCTGAAAGGTAAACAGCTCCAAGGTCTTTCATATTCATCTTATTGCATAACCTCTTTGCAATTACCGCAGTAGCCACAGAATGTTTCCAGAATCTATTCGTGTCAAAGGTTTGTGCACCACGCGGTGGCTTTAATGCACCGTAAGCGCCACAGGCTATACAAATCATCGTAATTTCTTTGATGCCCAGCATTCTCACCGCATGGTCAATAGCCGAAACTTTATAAGGAAGACGGTAAAAGGCAGAATTCGCAACCTTCAGCACATTTATGCTCATTGACGGATCTTTTGAGATTATCCTTGCTAAAGAGTTTATATCGGAATTTTCATCATCAAGAGCCCGCAGCAGCTCTACCATTACCGCAGGGATCGGGGGCAATAAGTTAATGGCGCCCTCAAGTCTTTTCTTTAAATCCTTTATCATTTTATCAGATTCCAGACATAATAATTAACAAATTTAATTTCTAAAATATAATATCGGTCAAATGTCGCAAAGACTTAAGGATATTAAAAAGTTGCATCGGGGATTTTTTGGAGATGGGGTTGCCTTATGGGTTTCTAAGCCTTTATTTTCTATTTCTAAAGCCCGAGAAACTGTATTGCAATCCCGCAAAAAAAGATAACAGCGCCTGCCAAAGCATGGCTATACTTTTCCAGCCGTTTAAAGGGAAGAAAACTGATGCCCATGGAAGAAACTGCAACAATGCTTAACATGGTCACGATTGTAACCCCACCGAATACAAAAGTTACTGCTAACAGGCCAAAAACACTGCTTTTTGCTGCAGGATACATTAATATAGGTATAAGCGGCTCACAGGGACCAAAAACGAAGATTGTAAAAAGCACCCAGGGTGTAATATTTGTATTATTTTCAGCATTATGAATATGTGTATGATCCTCAGTATGTATATGTTCGTGGAGATGATTATCTCCATCTGTATGAAAATGCACATGTTTATGCGGTTTGTTTCTTAATGACCTCCTTAATCCCCAAACAAAATATACCAACCCGAAGGCAATGAGCGCCCATGCTGCAAGGTTACCGCGAAATGATTCCACTACTTCTAATTTAATAACGGCTATGCCTAAGGCTATGCCTAACATGCCCAATATAACCGAACTCCCGATATGACCGATGCCACACAAAAAGGTTATCCACATTGTCTTCATGAGAGACCATTTTCTTGCCTTGGCTATTACAATAAATGGTATATAGTGGTCAGGACCGATTAACGTATGAAAAAAACCTATTGAGGCGGCGGTGATTATAAGGATTGTCAATTCTTGTGACATAATTTTTAAAATTATAACACTATTTATAAAAATAATATAACAAAAAACAGGCTGCCTTGACACAAATATCCGGACAGCCTGTTTTTTGAAGCTTTTTTACTTCTGATCAACTTTCAGCTTAAATGACGACTCTTTCTTGTCAACCTCTTCTTTTTCAATGCCGGCCATCTTTATCTTCAACCTTAAATCATTGGGACTATCAGCATTAGCAATAGCATTTTTGTAATCAATCCTTCCCGCCTTATAAAAGTCCATTAAATGCTGGTCAAAGGTCTGCATGCCTTCATTATACGCTTCGGCCATTGTCTCTTTTAAAAGACCGACTTCGCCCCTCATAATAAGGTCTTTTATCCTCGGGCTGTCGAGCATTATCTCTATGGCTGCAACCCTTTTTCCTTCAACAGTCGGTATCAGCCTTTGCGATATGATTGCCCTCAGATTCAGGGCAAGCTGCATGTGTATCTGGAGATGCCTCTCTATAGGAAAGAAGTTCATGATCCTTTCAATTGCCTGGTTAGCATTGTTTGCATGGAGTGTACCGAGGGCAAGGTGGCCTGTTTCCGCAAATGTAATAGCATCTTCCATGGTTTCGGAATCCCTGATTTCACCGATAAGAATCACATCAGGCGCCT
>JAPLKC010000004.1 GCA_026388255.1 Pseudomonadota bacterium
ACCACCATTGCCGCTACCATCGTTCCTAATGTCTTTTTCATGATCTGTGTCCTCCTATGTCTATTTTTTTATTTGTTTCGTTTGACTTTATACATTGCGTAAAGCGTGCCAAGTCGTATGAAGTGAACTTGGACGTATCGTAAGTGCATGTTATGGATAGATATAAATGAAAACAAAGTAGGGCAGGGCGATGATTTTCAGGCCGGATGATGGATGCTTTTTTAATGAAGCTTTAAAATTGCTTGAACGAAACGATGGGAAATGAAATTCGTGACAGCAGATAAATTCTTTCAACGCTTATTTCCATGATCCCGGTTGCAGCACGCGCCGACATCCCCATGGGTAATCGAATCTCTTCCGTAATGCCGTTCCCCTATCAGACAAAGCCTGATCTCCAACATCAAATATCCTGATCCATATAAACGCCCATTTCTCATCCCATATTCATCCTTCCCCTGATTGTTAAAAATTGCCTTAGAGATTATCTTAGGGCCGAAAGAAAGAGAAGAGGAGACATAAAGGCCATGACGACCACCAGCAACGAAAGAATCGAATTCAGTCCTCAGAGAGACATCTTGGGGAAAACGATAGAGAGAAACAGGACCAGCCGTCATCATATGGCAGGTCTCAAAGGATTATAAACCGTATCAAAAGACCCAATGTGCACCCCGTTTGAAACCAGGTAGATAACAAAGATAACGAGTCTTAACTTTAGAGAGAGGAGATAAAGACCATGATAAAGACAGCAAAACCCGGAGAAAAGAAACTGCAAGACAAGAGCGAGAAAGTACTGGGGAAACAGGAAATCGAGTGCTACGAATCAACCTTAGTGGACAACGTTGTGTGTTAATGCCACCACGATAACGATTCTTAACTTAAGAGAGAGGAGGCAAGGATCATGAAGAAGGAAAAGAAAGCATTCAGGGGTTGGGTTGACCCGATGGCTACGCCTTATCAATACAAGAAAGGCTGATAGTCCCGAGAATACATAAGGTCTGCCACAACGGCAGTCAATACAAGAAAGGCTGATAGCCCCGAGAATACATAAGGTCTGCCACAACGGCAGAGGGAGTCGAGAGAGGTAGCCATGACGGATGATATGAAAACCCTGCCTCTCTCAAAGTTAAGGGCGGTGGTTGGTTAGACACCGCCTTTACTTTTTTTTTCACTGAGGCCATCTCCAGCAGAAACAGTGATCACCAAAGAGAAAGAGGAGAATGCATATGCAAAAAGAAAAAGAGAAGAAAGATGTAAAGGATTTGAAGACACCGGAAGCTGACATCCTTATGTGTCTGGTAAATGGCGAGGTTCCGTAAAGCTTTAACTGTCCTGAACGAGACTTGATTTGACAGTGGCCAGATCCTCCGGATTGTAAGCGGGTTTATGCCGCTAACTTCTTATCCAGATTTTTCTCTTCAAAATACTTTCTGCCATCAAGGAACGTATCCATGGGAGTCCTTCCCTGGCAGCGTTTTCCCTGATGGGTTCTCATAAGGTTATATTTTTCCATATACGCATCAAGGTCCATTTGCAAGGTATCTATATCGGAGTATAGCTTTTTGCGAAAGGCAACTCGGTAGAACTCGTTCAGGATCGTTTGATGGAGTCTCTCGCAAATGCCATTCGTCTGTGGGCTCTTTACCTTGGTCTTCGTATGTTCAATATCATTAAGCTGCAAATAAAGCTGATAGGGATGCTTATCCGCAGATCCGCAATATTCCGTCCCACGATCCGTCAAAACCCTTAGAACCGGGATATAATGGTCTTCAAAGAAAGGAAGAACACTGTCGTTGAGAATGTCGGCTGCCGTAACAGGAACTTTGGCCGTGTAAACCTTGGCAAAGGCGACCGAGGAATAGGTGTCAATGACAGTCTGTTGATAAATACGCCCGACACCCTTTAAATAGCCTACATAGAAAGTATCCTGACTAATTAGATATCCGGGATGGGCCGTTTCAATCTCATCTGGATGGGATTCCCGCTCTTTCTTGGCTACTTCCAGAGCCACAAGCTGCGCTTCCGTGTAAACAATACCTTCTTGGGCAGCTTTCTCTTCGAGTAGATTCAATCGCTTCTTGAAAGTCTCCAATCCATGGCGAAGCCAAATGCTTCTTACTCCACCGCCAGATACCAATATCCCATCTTTTCTCAACTCATTGGATGCCCTGGCCTGGCCATATGCAGGATACTCATAAGCCATATTCAGAACGGCATCTTCAACTTCCGGCGCTACGCGGTTCTTAAGACAAGGCTTCCTCCTACTCTTCTCACGGAGGCCCTCTAATCCATACTCTTCATAGGTCTTTTTGATATCGTAGAAATGCTGACGTGATACACCATTGATCTTGCAGGCTTGAGAGACGTTCTGAAGATATTCAGCCAGCTCTATTAAACTCTGCTTTTTTCTGATAAGCTTTTCCTGGGTGGTCATGATTTTTTTCCTCCTTGAATTTGATTGCTGCTAACAATCCAGGAGGTAATCTGACCACCTTTTACAACTAACTGTCAACTCAAGTTCGTCTTCTCACACTTTAACTCCATCCCCTGACCAAGCCCCTATCTGCATTTGATTCAGGGGCTTTTTCTTTTGACCTCAGCCGATATTTTTAATATACTCTCGTTCCGAGATCTCGCCGACAAAAAAATCAAGAAAGAGGACCATCAATAGCATGACCAATAAAGGCATCCCTTACATCGACCATACTGGAACCATGATCATTCCCTTTAGTGCTGACCAGAAATATCATTTTTGGAATGGCGGGCAGCCGCTGTCAGATACCTTATTGGAGCTGAATACGCCGGAGGACATATGGAGTAAGCATATTGAAAAGCCCTATCCTGGGGATGCGGTGTGATCTGGGGGTAGGGCATAGGGAACGTATTGGAAGCGCCCCATACTTCTCTTCGTCAGACTCGTTTCGATACGCAACCGGCTATTTCTTAACCAATGCA
>JAPLKC010000005.1 GCA_026388255.1 Pseudomonadota bacterium
TGATCCCAATGCCATTGTCATTATATGTTCGTCAGAGACTAATCCGGAGTTACTTACAGAAGTGACGTCTCTTGGGGCATTTGTTGTTGTTAAAAAACCGCCAACCAGAGAATCCATTCAAGATGCTCTATCCAAAGCTCAGGAAGTTATTCAGTAGCCACTCACAAGAAGAAATATTTTTGCCAACTTTGAGGAACTCATAAAAAAGACAGTGAATAGTCGTTAGTGAATAGTGAAAAGGACGAACGGTTGATAGATAAAACTAAACTATCCATTGCATAGTATTACACATTTGTAGTATATTGCAATCAATGAAATCATACGATCAAAACAGAATAAGGCAGTCGGAACTCCTCCAACTTATCATCCTGCACACACTTTTTTCCGACCGAAGAAGTAAAAATATCATTTTTCAGGGGGGAACGGCTATCAGATGGTTCTACGGAGGGCTAAGATTCTCAGAAGACCTCGACTTCGTTGTCTCTCTTCCGTATAAAGAGTTACTGCGTTTTGTCAACTCAGTAATGGAACCTCTGAGGAGAATGGCAGTCGCCAATTTTGGTACAGGGGCGCTAACGTTTAAGGAGAAAGACCCCCGTGATTCTTCATATCGGACTTTTGTTGATTTTTCCACTGCTGCGACGAGAAATAAAACATCTGTTAAAATCGAGTTTGAGAGACTCCTCCCAGAGATCAAGCCTGCAAAGGAGAGAAAAATCATGCAGGCTTCTCCTGCAGTATCCTATCTTTTTCGGGAAGGCGCTTTAAAAATGCCTGGAGCAGCCGTTATGATTAATATTGAAACTCCGGAAGAGATTCTTTCGGACAAATTACGGGCGCTTCTGGAGCGTCCATATACTAAAGGCAGGGATTTTTTTGATGTATGGTATCTCACAAAAACTCTCCTGATTGAGCCGGATTCTGAGGTATTGAAGCGGAAACTCGACATGTATGAAGCGCCTTTCAGCGTGAGTACGCCTGTCTCTTTTTATACCAACATGGAGGAACTTGAGGAAGGAACAAAAAAGACGCTTATCAGTGAACTCCATCGGGACCTTGCCAGGTTTCTGGATGGCGATACCCTCAAAGCCCTTGCAGGAGAAGGTTATAGAGAACTTATTGTGGCTGTGCAGGACGCTTTCAGAAAAATCCATGAGGCAGGCATAATTGATTTTGACATATATCCAGGGAAACAGAGAAAAATTTCATGAGACAACAACCATCAAGCACCGTGGACGTATTGCGTGAACTTCCATCGCCTCTTTTCACAACCACAGACCTAACAAAAATTGTTTCTAATGATAATATGTTCCTTTACCGTGCATTGAAGTATACTGGAATATCCTTTTCAATCCCGAACCCCCTAAGGTTGAACAGGTGGCATGTTTTGTGAGACAGCCTTCTTATATTTCCTGTGAGTGGGCGTTGAACTATCATGGCATACTGCTCCAGGTGCCGCAGGTTTGTACTGCTGTTACCCTTCATTCCGGAACAGGAAACCGCAACCGTATCAAATATTGTGGATATGTTATTGAATATTCCAGAATTGCTGAAAAACTGTACCTCCCCGGGGAGGTTCTGAATTTAAACGGGGTGCTGATGGCAACAACGGAAAAAGCCCTTCTTGATGCAGCATATTTGAGACACCATGTCCCCTTCGCAGATGAGTTAGAGATGGACAATATCAACAGGGAAAAGTTAAAAATCCTGGCAACGTTGTACCCTAAGATTGTGCAAAAATCCATTAATGAAGGGTGGAAGGTGGAGGTGCTGTAACCCGCAACTGGATGTTGCTTGCGCAAGTGAAAATACCGGCTTCCGCCGGAGTAACGGCATTCTTAGGGTTTTGCAAGAGGCTCAACAGTGAATGGTAGCAAAGACAGTGAATAGTTAAAAAGGCAGGAAAGCTGGTAAAGGCGTGAAGCCACCGCAAGCGAGGACAGGCTCAAAGGAAGTTGACTTGAAGCGTGAAGCGGGGAAAGAGGGAAGCGATGTTGATGTTCTTATTATCGGTGGTGTGACATTTGGCGAGACTGTGAATACCTTTCAAGAGGCGCAGAACATTATCGGCAGAGAGATAAACCCTACCGTGTATCCTGTAGGCGAAATCCGGTCTAAAATTGCAGAGAATAAACATTTCTTAAAATCGGTATTGAATGGTCCAATGATATTTTTGGTTGGAGATAAGAATGATGTTATCACTTAATGTCGTAATCTTTCATCTTTCTCAGCAAAGAACTATGGCTGATATGAAGTATATTTGCGGCCTTTGTTCTGTTGCCCGTTGCGAGATCAAGGGCATGTCTGATGGCCTTCTTTTCAGCATCCACTGTAATATCGTGAAGCAATAAGGAAGAAAATATGTCGATATCTTCTTTTTTGGAGTTAAGGTTGAGATTGATGTCTTCCATGCTTATCGTGTCGTCATGAGAAAGAAGGACCGCCCTTCTGATCACATTCCTGAGTTCCCGTACATTGCCGGGCCAGGTATAGTTGCAGAGTACCTCCAGGGTATCCTCCGAAATTTCCCGCATGTTTTTGTTGAGCTCCTCTGTGGC
>JAPLKC010000006.1 GCA_026388255.1 Pseudomonadota bacterium
CGATACCTATATATACTTTCCTACCGGACAACACTTTTACTGATTCTGTAGATACTCTTTTCATTTAGAGCCTCCTCTATTTTTTTCACAAGTATATCAAATACCTGTGAGAGGGCGAACAATCTATCATAGTATCTACAAAGTCTCAGTAGGGGGCAGTTTCCAGAGTTGAGGATTGCGGATGGAAAGGTGGTATCTGACACATCGCTGGATTATTCAAATATCTCTTCATACATGAACTTTTTGTAGTCCTTCTCTGCCTTGATTAGTTTGTTACAATCCCACATATCGGTCAAAACAAAGTGTTCAAGTGTTTTTTCAAATGAAGTAACCTTATATCCCTTACTCTTTAAACTATTTACATTGGACAAGGTCCTTGCTGCTGGATCAAAAATAATTGCAAACTTAGCTGTTTTGGCTTTTGACTTGTAATACCTGCCGTTATTTGCCTGACATATCTTTTCCATCTGTTTTTCAACATTTTGAAATTGTTCCCAAGTTCCTATCTCCTCGCACATACCTGTTTTATTGGAGATGAAACATTTGTATATATCTTCGTCTATAGGGGAATACTCAACTGATGAAGTAAGGTCCTTTCGTCTTTCTTGCTTTCTCTTTTCCTCCGCTTCCTGCGAAATAAATTTACATTTAATCCTGCATCTTCCAGCCGCCAACTCTGTTATCTTTGCTTCGTAGGGCAACTTTTTGCTCAAATGTGAAGCAACAAGGTCAAAATATTTACCAGTAATAAAGCCAAACCTCCAGTTATCTACGTATAAAAATATTTTATCGGCATTATCTGGGGGCATCCACAACTTCACTCGATCATTTACTTGGCATGATGCTATTTCATCCTGATCCAAGTTTGAGACCTCAAATGTAAGCACCTCAGAGCCAGTATCCTCTTTTTCATAGGTGACTTTTGAAGGTGCCGGATCATTGGCTTTGTAATAATAATCTAATGGCAGATCGAGTATAACAAGGTAATTATCAGACTCACGTTCCCAATAAACAATCTTTGCCGCACAGGTAGCTTTGATTTCAGAAGGGCCTTTCTCTTTCATCTTTTTGCGGAACTGCTTTGCATTTTCATCCTTCAGGTAGGCTACAGTCTGACCTTGAATATCAACCCTGACCGCTTGACTATTATATGGGTTCGCATCATCGATCACCAGAACTGCTTCAACCAACTTCTCATTGATTTCAGAAGTTCGCTCCGAAAAGATTCTTTTCAGAGCATCTTGGTGGTGTCTGTGTCCAATAGCATATGAGGAAAAGGTACCACCACCATTCGACTTCACTATAGATGGCGTTTTCTTACCTTCACCGAAAAGCCAAGATATTAGTCCCATGCGATTGATCCCCCTTTCCAAACATTTGATTTGATATTTGTTTTATAAGAAATCGCTTTTTGATAAATGAAGTATAAGAAAAACGGTCTTGTGCGTCAAGGAAATCTTGGCCACAAAACATGGGATGTAGTGCTGAGGATTGTCGAGCGTGAATTGTGTTTATTACGGATTGGAGCCTTGTATTTTTGTCGAACTCGAAGATTTGTGGATTGCAGGAAGACATTAATAAAATTTTGTGTTTTAATTTTTTTCAAAAAATGTAGATAGCAAAATTACCTGCTTCACAAAGCAATCACAGCATAGGTAAAATATGGAAATAATTACCGCATGAAGTTAGTCCATTCTGGTATTTATCAATGCAACGAATAAAGGAATTCTACTTCTTTGCATAACCTTCGGAAAACCCCTGTGTTGTGCGGTTTCTCACTTGCTATACTGCTTAATCTGTCTCGGAATATGCCGTATTGAGGTTTATTTATCTCACACCTATCGTTCAGCACCTCTTGCCCAAAGGTTGTTGTAACATAAGAAACACGTTCATCACCAGCATAAAAATCAAGCCTTCCTTCAACTTGATTAGCATTATAGAAATTGGGGAAAAATTCCTTCAAGATCAGCATTAAACATATAGCACTCAGATCAAACAATTTTGGTCTTTCCAACGCAAGGTAAATCAAAAGGCGCATCACTATTAGTCTTATTTTTCGTGGGATATTTTTGGGGTATAAAATGACTAATTCATCAGCCACTTGAAGTACTGATTCTTGAATGGTTTTATACCATTCTGGTGCAGTCATTCTTTTTGCAGTCTCAATCACAAAATCTTTTATATTTTCGCCAAGCTGATCTGGCAACTCATAGGAAAGATTGATTATTTTTTCTAAATACTCATTTCCATCAATCAAATCACCATATTTTACTTTTATTGCTTTAGATAGAACTTCCTTGTCAACACCTATAATAAAGATGCACTTCTTAACTGAAAAGAAATGTTTGATGCCCTCAATCATTTTGATTACTAAATCAGGCAGACATCTATCCAAATCGTCTATGAAGACTATCAAGCCCTTCTTGCCCTCTGTGAAAGCATCAACCACGCTCTCAAATCCTTGGACACTTTTTGCTGTTTCACTCTTCCAGTATTTGTAGACCTCACCCATTTCATCTTCATACAGTTTGAAATTATCTACAATAGTCTTTGTGTCCATGAGCTTCCTGCTTACCAGTTTTAAAGCTAAGTCGGCAAATGAGATAATACTAACCGCACCAATCTTTTGAAGTGAATCTTTCAGTTGTTGACCCTTGAGTTCATTATACATCTCCGATAAAAGAGGCAGCATTAAGGTTAATTCATTTTCATATTTCCATGCCTCAAACCAGAAAGTTCTATAGCCTGAATCCGAACTTGAAAGTTTGGCTTGCAGCATTTTCATAAAAGATGTTTTTCCGCTTCCCCAAGCTCCATAAATACCAAGGGTAAAAGGTGTTTCAACATGTTGAATGAGATTGTCCAGATTTTTTACAGAGTCTTGAAGTTTTAATACGTCATGCTTAAAGGGTTCATCTTGAGGCACTTCAATTGGGCAATCGGGGTGAAGTCTAATTTTTTCCTGAAACATGATTATCCTACATCTTTGCACCGCAACAAGAAAATGTCAACTGTGAACTTCCAATTTCGGTTGGTCTGCCACAAATGAAATTTATGTCAGAATTCTTTAAACTACACCGATGATTGCCGTATGAAAGCCTGTATTTGGTAAGTAAGTGCCCAAGGCTCGACTTCAGGAAGGAGTTTGTGCCTCAGGAAAAAGCCAAGCAGTGTGCATTTCGGGAAGAAAGCAGTGCTTCTGGCGAAAACCACGCAGTATCGACTTCAGGAAGCACATCTCAAAAAAGGGTTTTTCAATCGAACCAATCTTGAAGATTATTAGATTTACGAGTCTTGTATCAGGAATATTTGCAGAATGTGAAGATTACGGGTTGAAATATAAACTCCAAGAGGCAGGGCTATTTCTGACCCTACCTCTTGGAGTTTCCCAAAACGTCTCCGTTAGTAGCAAGAATTAGCTATTTTCCTGAAAAGTACATTCACCGACCTTGCAAAACAAGGATTGTGGTGTATACTTAAAGAGAGTCGATAATTAACTATAGGGGGTAACATTATGGACAAGATTTTACGAGTCAATACAGGAGCCAAGGGCGGTCCAAAGTTTACCGTTGAGTCAATCGGCGTGTACGCCGGTTTGGGGGGTCGGGCACTTACATCTGCTATTGTTTCTAAAGAAGTTCCCCCAGCCTGTCATCCATTAAGTGGGAACAACAAAATCGTCATTGCACCCGGTCTGTTAAGCGGAAGCATTGCCGCCATGTCGGGAAGAATTTCCGTGGGGTGTAAAAGCCCGCTCACCGGCGGTATCAAGGAATCAAACTCAGGCGGACAACCTTCGCAAGTCCTCGCACGCCTGGGATACGCGGCAATCGTCCTCGAGGGGAAACCCGAACGTGATGACCTCTATACAATATACATAAATAAGGAGGGCGTGAAAATTACCGTCAACAATGATCTCCGGATGCTCGGAAATTATGATACGGTCTCAAAAATGAAAGAAAAGTTCGGAGACAAGATAGCCTGCATTTCAATAGGCCCTGCAGGAGAAATGCGGCTTCCTGCAGCATCCGTGGCTTTCACTGACATGGAACTGAGACCGGCACGACATGCCGGCCGTGGGGGACCCGGCGCGGTCATGGGCTCAAAAGGTGTAAAGGTGATTGTCCTTGATGACACAGACATGCCTATGCGTCAGCCAAAAGATCCCGAGAGATTTAAGGAAGCAAACAAGGCCTTTATAGAGGGGCTGCGCAAACACGGCGTCACCGGACAGGCGCTTCCTGCCTACGGGACAAATGTGTTGGCAAATATCCTCAATGAAGCAGGCGCCTATCCCACATATAATTTCAAACAAGGGACCTTCGCCGGTGTTGCTAAGATAAGCGGCGAGACCGAGGCAGCCCTGGAGACGGAGAGGGGCGGCGTACCGACCCACGGCTGTCATCACGGGTGTGTCATCCGTTGTTCAGGGATATATAACGATAAGGACGGACACTACCTGAGCAAGCAACCGGAATACGAGACAGTATGGGCCCATGGAGCTAACTGCGGCATTGACGATATGGATAAGATTGCCATGCTTGATTTCCTCGACGACAATTACGGGCTTGATACGATAGAAATGGGGGCCACCATCGGAGTCGTTATGGAAGCCGGGCTTCTCAAGTTCGGTGATGCCGACGGCGCAATCAATCTGATACACGAAGTGGGGAAAGGAACTCCGCTCGGCCGCATCATCGGGAGCGGCGCTGCGCTGACCGGTAAAGTATTCGGCGTCGAAAGAGTCCCCGTTGTCAAGGGTCAGGCAATGCCCGCCTATGATCCCCGAGCTGTGAAGGGATTGGGTGTAACCTATGCCACAAGTCCCATGGGCGCTGACCACACCGCCG
>JAPLKC010000007.1 GCA_026388255.1 Pseudomonadota bacterium
ATCATCACTGCATTCCATGATATGGATACAAAGATAAAAGCGGTAAAATCAGGGGCTTTCGAATATATCCCAAAACCTATTGACGTGGAAGAACTCGAAAAAGCAATAGAGCGGGCAATGAAACACCCGTAAAAACAATATCTGTTTAATCCTTATATTACAGAATTATTGCAAAATTACTTTGATACTTTCTCAATATACTTAACCCATATTTTCCATTAAGATAAGTATCGATGTCGGGTTGTCCCCGACAAACACGCTTATTACGATCCAGCGGCTTAATTTGCTCGCCTTCGGCTTCGGAACTTTTGCTTATGCAACGGTTTAATCGCGAAGGAAGTGTTGAGCGACAAAGACCAAGTTTCCTCGCCTCACGACGGTTTGCTCAGGACAACCCGACATTGTTGCCAATGACATATCCGGGATTATTCCCGCAAGTATAATAAATTATCTGGAGTTTCCCCGGTTTTTCATCGGGTGTGGCCGGGAAACTCCAATTTTGTTTTATTGTTGACAACTTATTGTAATCGGGTAAAATTAACTTAACTTCATCGCAAGAATACGCATAAAAAATTATCGTGGAGGGGGGCCCATCGTGAAGACAGAAGATACGGTTGTTTTTTTGAAAAACATAGCACCTTTCTATACACTCGACGAAGCAGACCTTAGTCAAATAGCTAAAAACATGACAGAAGAAAGTTTTTTGCCAAAAGACTTTATTATAAAACAAGGTGTGCACGGGTTAAATTTCTATATCGTAAAAAGCGGCCTTGTAAAAGTATACATTCAGGACAACGGGGGGAATGAGAATATATTAGCCTTTCTTGGCGAAGGTGATTGTTTCGGCGAAATGTCCCTCCTTAGAAATAAACCTACCAACGCCAATGTTCAGACAATGGAGAATGCCGTATGTCTTATATATACAAAGGAGTATTTTTTCGAAATGGTTGAGAGCTATCCCATGTTTATGGACTTTTTCGACCAACTCCTCATGCGCAGAACCAAAAACACATATCAGGAATTCCTGTCAAAGGAGCCTCACGTCACCCAGGTTGAACCCTATCTTTACAGCAAACAGGTAAAGGATATGATGTCCCTGAAACGTGGATTTATCGACGAAAAGAGCACCATAAGGGATGTGGCAAGGGAAATCTTACAAAACAGGATGGGGCCGCGCATTACAATAGATGACCAGGGAAATCCTAAAGGATTGGTCGGCATTTACACAATAGCCAATGCACTGCTCTTTGAGGATGTTGACCCTGGGGACCCGGTAGCGAATGTTGCAGAAAAGGAATTTTATTCCATTGATTGCGATAGCTATTTTTTTGATGCTCTTCATTGCATGATAAAGAACAATACGAACACCCTTGTAGTAACCGAAGAAGAAAAGTCGAAGGGTATTTTGACAGGATTTGACCTTTTGAGGTTCAGAGGCAGAGAAACATTGTCTCTCCTCCGGAATATCGAGGAAGCCCCCGATCTTGTTCAACTCAATATCATGCGTGGCGAGGTGGAAAAAGTGCTCAGAGAGCTTATGGCAGACGGCGCCCTTGCTTCCCATGCCTGCAAGATTGTGAGTGAATTTAATGACAAAGTGGTAAAGAAGGTAATATCCTTTGCCGAGGATGCCTGTGGTTCTCCCCCTTGTGCATATGCCTGGTTAGGACTGGGGAGTGAAGGCAGGGAAGAACAGACATTATTTACAGACCAGGATAACGCCATTATTTTCAATAATAACCATCAACCAAAGGGGGAGGAAGAATATTTCAAAAAGTTTTCCGACACAGTGGTAAATGGGCTAAACCAATGCGGCATCCCGCTATGCAAGGGTAATATAATGGCTACAAATCCTAAATTTTTTGGTAACATGGAAGAATGGAAGGCAAAAACATCAAAATGGATTAAGTCTATGGATCTTAGCGAAGATGAATTAATGGATACATATGTTTTCCTTGATTTCAGATCATTACATGGCGAGATAGCGCTGGAAAAAGAGCTAAAAATTCACATACTTAAGCTCATCAAGGAAAATCCTGCATTTTTGAAATCTCTAGCTGAAACTATTGTTTCTATCCCTATGCCCATCGGTTTTTTTAAAAATTTCATTGTTGAAAAAAGTGGGGAACACAAGGATAGTTTGAATATAAAGCTCTACGGCCTTGTTCCGCTGATTACCTGTTTAAAAATTATGGCGCTTCAATATGGAATTGCAGAAACGAACACCCTTGAAAGGATAAAATCGCTGGGCCGTCAACGGGCTATTACAACCGATCAGCAGGAAGTGCTCATACAAGCCTTTGAAACCTTTCTCACATTAAAGATAAGGAATAATCTTGCCGACATTGATCAGGGTAGATCTTTTGACAACTTTGTCAAACCTGCAGAGCTGTCCACAAGACAGAAACAGATACTTAAAGAGGCTTTCTGGGCAGTATCGGAATTGCAAAAAATAACACAGAATACGCTAAAAGTGGCTTCACAGGGGTTGGGGGAATTCATATAATAATAAAACAAAGGGTAAAGCAGGCGAAATAGCAACGCAAACCTTGGTAATAAGGGAACCTATTTGGCAAGTTTAGAAAATGTATTTTTTCACTTGACATATTGTTTGCTTGTTGGTTAAAATACCAACAAGCAAACAAGAGGTGAATTTTGATAGGTTTTGAAGAAGCAGAAATAAGAAGCAGAATCATTAAGGCACTGGCACATCCGGTACGGTTGATGATTGTTGATGTGTTAAAAGAAGGAGAAACCCCCTTTTCAAAACTCAACAACCTTTTTGAATCCGATAAATCAACCGTATCAAAGCATTTGCTTGTCCTTAAGGAGGCGGGAATCGTCTCTTCACGGAAAAGCGGGTCAGACATGTTCTATAAACTTGAAGTGCCATGTATTACCGATTTCTTTAGCTGTGTTACAGCAGTTATTGAAAATACCGTAAAAAAGCAGCAGGTTTGTTTATGCAAAAAGTAGAGGATGATTTTTTCACAAAGCGCAAGTTAAGAGGTATATTTCATGCTGAAATTTTTGGCTGACAGTCTGGTTTACACATTGATGGGGATTCAACCGGGGACAAGGTTGGGAGATACCCTCCATTTCTTTCTTTATGACACGGCAAAGGTCTTTCTGCTTTTGATTACTATCATATTCGTTGTTGCAATTATACGGAGTTTCTTTCCTCCTGAACGTGCCCGCAAACTACTCGGCCATCGCCGGGAATATGTGGGGAATTTTCTCGCTGCGTTGCTTGGTATCGTTACACCATTTTGCTCCTGCTCTGCAGTGCCCATGTTTATCGGTTTTATTGAATCAGGACTGCCCCTGGGGGTAACCTTTTCCTTTCTCATCTCCTCGCCTGCCGTAAACGAGGTAGCCCTGGTCATGCTCTGGGGTCTGTTCGGGTGGAAGATTGCCCTCCTCTATACCGCTACAGGCATTGCAGTCGCCTTCTTTGGCGGTATTATTATTGGAAAACTGAAATTAGAAAACCAGGTTGAAGACTATGTCTACCAGATCAAGATGGGTGAAGCCGAAATAGCCGTTCCCACATGGAAGGAACGGATCGAATATGCCCGGGGCTACACGAAAGACATTCTGAAGAAAGTATGGATTTTTGTTATTGTTGGGATCGGTTTCGGGGCCTTAATCCATGGCTATGTTCCAATGGACTACGTCTTGAAATATGCCGGACGGGACAATCCCTTTGCCGTAATAGTGGCTGTTCTTCTGGGTATTCCGCTCTATTCTAATGCCGCCGGCACCATTCCCATTATTCAGGCTCTGGTCGGGAAAGGTCTCCCAATGGGCACAGCGCTTGCCTTCATGATGTCTATCGTTGCTATATCAGCGCCGGAGATTATTATCCTTCGCAATGTTATCAAGCCAAAGCTCCTTGCCATTTTTACCGGGATCGTAGCTACGGCAATTATTATTGTGGGCTATTTATTCAATATTATTCTATAAGGAGTTTAAAAAACATATTTAAGGAGGTGGATTTATGAAGATTCATATTTTAGGATCAGGTTGTCAGAACTGTATGAAACTCGCAAAAAACGCAGAAGAAGCGGCAAAAGCAAAAGGAACTGAATGTGAAGTTATAAAGATAACTGATATTAAGGAAATTATGAGTTATGGCGTTATGCAAACACCAGCCATCGTAATCGACGGCAAAGTAAAAAGCGTCGGCAGAGTGCTTTCCGTAGAAGAGATTAAGAAACTGCTATGAAAAAGGGGTCAAGAACGAGGAGGAAAACCATGCTGGAAGAAAAAGATCTTTGTTGCAACGGGAGCGCAAAAACACTGATTCTTGCCTGTGCAGGCGGGTCAAACACGGGACAAATCTCGAACAAGGCAATGATCGAGCTTGAAAAAAGGGGCATGGGGAACGCCTACTGTCTTGCCGGTGTAGGCGCTGATCTGTCCGGTTTTGTAGAGAGCGCGCGGGCAGCCAATACAATCCTCATCGACGGATGCCCTATAGGATGCGGAAAAAAGTCATTTGAGAAACACGGTATTACACCTACACGTTATATTGTAGTCACGGAACTCGGCATTGAAAAGAATCACAACTTTGACAACCTTGAAGCAGAGACCGAGGAAGCGATCAGGAAAATGCTTTAAGGGCAGGCACGACACAACACGTTATTGCACATATTGTCTTGCATTTTGGAGGTGTACACATGGGTATTTTTCCCCCGAATATTTGCAAACCTAAAGGCAAACAGGTTATCCTTTTTATAGCAATCTGCCTTGTCATCTTTGCCTTTTTCTTCAAGGGTTTCACTGCCCCCGTGTTTGCTGCAGAAGCCCTTGTCCCTTCTTTCGGCATGGGAAAGATAAATGTAAGGCTATACACCGACTATTTCTGCTCGCCATGCAGGGACATGGAACCGAACGTGGAACCCATTATATCAGAGCTTGTAAAAAAGAATGTTATTAATATCACCTTTGTCGATACTCCTTTTTCCAGAGCCTCCATGCTGTATGCACGGCACTTTCTATATATCATGAATGAGAAAAAGGATTTCGACCATGTTCTCAATGCACGGTCTGTTCTGATCGGAGCATCCCTTGAAAAGATAACCGAAGAGGCAAAACTCGAGGAATATCTTAGAGATAAAGGGATTAAATTCAAACCTTTCGATGTAAAGCCTGTGTTTAATATCCTGAATAATTACCTGAAAGAGGACAAGATACAGGCAACGCCAGCCTGCGTCGTAGATCAGGATGGAAAAATAGAGCGGTACAGCGGCGGATCTGACATTATCAAAGCTCTTAAGAATCTGAAATAGGAGATGCAAAAAAAACCGCAATAAAATAAATTGATACGGAGATTTTAATGAAAAAACTATTTACTTTTTTCTATATTCCTGTTCAACGAGCTGTAAAGTGCCCCCGAAAGATGCCCAGGGCAACCCGACAGTTATCCAGTATCCGGATAAATAGCCGGAATGTTTTCCATAAAAAGAAGGAGGCGTATAAATGACTGAAGAAGGTATATCAAAAAAACTCTCTTTCCTTGATCGTTTTTTAACATTATGGATTTTTTTGGCAATGTTCATAGGGGTAGGCTGGGGCTATCTTTCTCCCGGCGTTGTTGACTTCTGGAATCAGTTTCAGTCAGGAACAACGAATATCCCTATTGCCATTGGTCTCATATTAATGATGTACCCGCCGTTGGCCAAGGTGAAATATGAAGAGTTGGGAGAGGTATTCAAAAACTACAGAGTATTGATACTCTCCCTCATTCAGAACTGGGTAGTTGGGCCTATCCTTATGTTTGTTCTCGCTATCATCTTCTTAAGGGGCTACCCGGAATACATGGTAGGGCTTATCATGATCGGCCTTGCCCGGTGTATTGCCATGGTCATTGTATGGAATGATCTTGCAAAGGGTGACACAGAATATTGTGCCGGACTGGTCGCCTTCAATTCCATCTTCCAGGTACTTTTCTTCTCCGTCTATGCATACATCTTTATTACCGTCCTGCCCCCAATGCTCGGTCTGAAGGGCGTAGTTGTCAACATCACCATAGGCCAGATTGCGGAAAGTGTCTTTATCTATCTCGGCATCCCTTTTATTGCCGGTGTAATTACCCGCTTTACCCTAATTAAAATAAAGAACAAACAGTGGTATCACGAGAAGTTCATACCAAAGATCAGCCCTATTACTCTGATAGCCCTTCTTTTTACCATCCTTGTCATGTTTTCCCTTAAGGGCGAATATATTGTGAAAATTCCTCTTGATGTGGTGAGGATTGCGATACCTCTTCTGATCTATTTTGTCATTATGTTTGTTGTATCGTTTTATATGAGCACAAAAGCCAAAGCCCATTACGGACAGGCAGCGACCCTCTCATTTACCGCAGCATCGAACAATTTTGAGCTTGCCATTGCAGTGGCTGTTGCTGTTTTCGGAATAAATTCAGGACAGGCTTTTGCCGCTGTTATCGGGCCGTTGGTTGAGGTGCCGGTTCTCATTAACCTTGTTCATCTTTCTTTATGGATAAAGAGAAAATATTTCCCCTATGCAGTGGAGACACCGACAGGGGTATGCTACTACACGTGCAAGCAGTGAAACTGAATCGTCCCGTACTTGCACTTCAGTACAGGACAATTCAAAGAAGCTTATAGTTGATTTTTAATAGATATGAGATAGTGGATTAGGGAAAACGAATGCATGCCAATCTAATACCGCAACCAAACCCTGAAGAAAAAGAACTTATTGAAAAACGGGTCAGGCTCGCCGATATGGCAGAAAAGCTAAGTCAAAACGAACTGGAGCTGGAGACGATTAAGGCCGATCTTCTGGTTTTTGAGGAAAGGTATCTCCGCACAGTTGGAGTTATGTATGCTGAGCTTGATAAGATCAAGGCA
>JAPLKC010000008.1 GCA_026388255.1 Pseudomonadota bacterium
TTAGGATAACCGGAGGAGGTACAGAGACATTGCCGTTTTTGCCATATGTATCAGCTACCTCTTTGTATATAAAATCAAAGTCGATGAGTTCTTTTATCCTCCGTAAGGGATGATCCTTCCGTACCCTGTTTTCAAGATAAATATTATACATAAATATGTTTTCCTGAGAAGGAGGCTGATAACCCATCATAGATGTATCTCCTTGTAGTTGAGATGAGTTATTGTATCATACGAAGGCATAAAATGCCAGTTTATTGTATACTATTATGGACATTGTAGTGAAATAGTTGGGTTACCCTCACAAAGGTTGAGGGGATTTGGGCAACAGGCCGTTAATATACAGTCCCTGATTTAAATAAATTTAAAGCATTGCAACAAGTTGTAAACAAGATGCCTCCTGGCACGGCATTTGCTTTTAAAAAGCATGAATCATTATTATATTGACAGTAAATCATTTGCCGAATAAAATGAACAAGGTTTACGTGAACAGTTGTTCAGTTATCCTACGAAGCAGGAGGCATGTTTTTGAAAATCTTCCATTTATATGATTTATACCGCGAAACATTTTGTATACCCATAAAAATCACATTTTGTATCCTCGCTGTTTTGTTGTTTATGCCGGCAGAGGCATTTTCAATAACCCTTGATGAAGCCGTTCGTAAGGCAATGGATGTCTCCTTTCCGATAAAAGAGCAAAAGGAGACGGTGAAAAGAACAGAATATTCATATATATCAACGATTGATCCATATCTGCCGAGGGTTGATATCCAGAGTTCCTATACGCGATATTTAAACAATGTGCCGAAGCAAAACACCGGATCGGGTATTACGACAGGACAGGATGCATACGGTGCAACCGGAAGCGTATCATACCGTATTTTTGACGGAGGATTGCGATATGCTCAAAGAAAAGGTTCTTATTCCCTGTTGGGCAGGGAGCAGGAGAAGCTGGAAGGGATCAGGGTTGATGTGCTCTATAATGTGAAAAATGCCTTTTTTTCTGCCCTTGGAAAAAGGACTGTGGTTGAAAAACGGCAGGAATCATATGAGACAGCAAAGAAGGTGTATGAGTTGACAAAAGCAAGGTTTGATGAAGGAATTGCTATGAAGAGTGGTGTGCTGCAGGCAGAGGTGCAGGCAACAACTGCAAGGATTAATGTTGTTGATGCGGAGACAGACTATGCCAAGGCGCTGGAAGACTTAAAATCCCTTCTTTTAATGGACCCCGGCGAAAAGCAGAATGCCGATGGCGTGCTTGAAGTCCCGAATTTTCAAAGGAGTTATGAAGAACTGGCTCAGAGGGCTATCAGCAAGAGGCCCGATGTTGCTGTCCAGGTAAAGGAAGTGGAAAGGCTCGGCATGGCCTACAATGAGAAGAAAAGCGCATGGTTTCCGAAGGTTGACGCGCAGTTGCAGCAGCAAAGGCAGGACAGTACTTTTTTCCCTGACAACAGACAGGATACGTTCATGATCAATTTTACCTTTCCCCTCTTTGACGGGGTCGGGCGGTATTACAACATGCAGGGCGCATCAAGGGATGTGCAGGCCGCAAAGTACAGGCTTGAAGAAATCAAGAGAAATGTGAAGCTTGATATTATAAAGGCCTATAAGGATTATGAACTGAGTCTCGAAAGCATAAGGATGTACAGTGAACTTCTGAGGCAGGCTGTATCGAATTTTGATCAGGCCTTTGGCGAATACAAAGCCGGAAAAGGCGACATACTGACGCTGCTTCAGGCTGAAAAAGATCTGGCAAAAGCAAAGGAAGATCTTGCCGTATCCATGTACAAATCAAATAACGCCTTGGCTTTTCTTGAAAAGGTGTCCTACTGGAGTGAAAACTGATATGAAACTATCTAAAAAATATATTGTTCTTATAATTGCCGTAATAGTCATTGTTGCAAGCGGCTTAATATTCTACCTGACCGGTAAAAAGGGTAAATCGGAAAAGATCGGCGGCGAGACATTTATAGCAAAGAAGGGGAATGTAACATATTTTACGGAACAGACAGGCATCATAAAAGCCCAGGTTGGCGCAATTGTAAAGGTAGGGACAAGGGCCACGGGGACGCTTACCCATCTAAAATACCAGGTAGGCGATTATGTAAAAAAGGGCGAACTTATAGCAAAGATTGACGATAGAGAAATCCTTGCAAATGTAAGCAATGCTGAAGCAGCGATAGATGAACAAAAAAGGGATCTGGAGTCGAAGGATGCCCAGTATGCCTACGCCAAGCTGAATTATGAAAGGGAGGCAAGGCTCTTGGAGAAGGAATTTACCACGAAAGACAGTGTGGATAAGGCAAAAAGAGAGTTGGATGTAGCCCTGGCAATGGTGCAGTTGGGGAAGGCAAAAGTGAAAGAGGCCGTTGAAAAACTTAAAACCCTTGAAGTTTCTTTGAGTTATACAAAGATATATGCCCCTATATCAGGCTCTGTATCAACGGTCTCCACGCAGGAAGGAGAAACGGTTGTATCCGGCCTTTCTGCGGCAATTCTCATTACAATTATCGATCCCAGCAAGCTTGAAATGTGGATATATGTCGATGAAACGGATATAGGAAGGACCAAACCCGGAGTAAAGGTTGAGTACTGGGTGGATACATACCGTGACAAGAGGTTTCCAGGGAAGATCGACATGATTTATCCGCAGCCTGAAATAAAGGACAATATCGTCTATTACCTTGCCATTGTGAAGATAGACCCGAAAGATGCGGCGCTCCTCAGGCCGGAGATGACAACCCATGTGAGAATTATCGTTGAAGAAAAGACAAACGTGCTTGTTGTGCCGAATAATGCTGTCCGGTTCGAGGAAGGCAAAAACGTGGTGTATATCAATAAAGGCAAAGGTAAGTCGGAACGCAGGGCAGTGACCATTGGTATAAGGGATGATAGCTTTACAGAAATTGTTTCAGGACTTGCTGAGGGAGAACAAATTGTTATACCTGCTATAAAAAAAGCCCAGACAAACAGCACCACGGGCGTAAAAAAGTGATTATTTTTAAACATATCAAAAAAAGTTATTTTATAGGAGAACGTGAACTTCCTATTCTCAAAGGGATAGACCTTGAAATAGGGAAGGGTGAGTTTGTTATCCTTATGGGTGTTTCAGGGTCAGGCAAAACTACCCTGATGAACATAGTGGGTCTGCTCGATAAACAGACAGAGGGCAAATACGAGTTCATGGGTCAAAGCATCGACGGTCTTGATGATGAGGCCCTTGCAGGATTCAGGAACATGCATATAGGTTTTGTCTTCCAGCAGTTTTTTTTGTTGCCTTATCTCAATGCTATCGAGAATGTTCTGATTCCGATTGTCTATTCAACAAAACAGTTAAAACATCCAAGGGAAAAGGCAAGACAACTTCTGGGGAAATTTGGTCTTGCAGAGAGAATACATAATAAACCTTCGCAACTTTCGGGTGGCGAGCAGCAGCGGGTTGCAATAGCACGTGCTTTAATCAACGATCCTGATCTGATCCTTGCAGATGAACCCACAGGGGCGCTGGATTCCAAAACCGGCAATGAGATTATGGAGCTTTTTTGCATGTTGAACGAAGAAGGCAAGACCGTTATTGTTGTTACGCATGACCCGAAGCTCGCTTCTTTTGGAAAGAGGCTGATAAGGATTGAAGATGGGTCTATCTCTCAAGACATCACAAATTAGAGAATTTCTTGAAGAAACTTTGAAGATTCTGTACTATTATCGGGGGAGGGTTATCTTTTCTCTCATCGGTGTTACCCTCGGTATATTCACTATTTGCATTATTATTACAACAATAGACGGGGCCAATAAGAAGGCCCATGATATCTTTGAAGTGCTCGGCCCGGACTCTATCATGGTTTTTGGCGGTGGCGAGAGACAGCGGGCGGCAAGGGTGAGAGTTATGAGTCTAACCTTCCGGGACGCAGATTCACTTAGCAGGGTCGAGGGAATTTATGATCTGATGAAGGTTTATCAGGTAAGGAATGTTATGATGCAGTATAATGGGAGAAAATGGCAGACCCAGGTAGTCGGGTCTACCACGAACTACTTCGATTCCTTTTCGTGGGGTTTTCAGGCAGGCTCTGTATTTACGGTTGATGACTATAATAATGCAGAGGCAGTCTGTATTATAGGATCAAAGGTGTACAATGAGCTCTTTCAGGATGAAAGCGCCCTTGGAAAGGCAATACTTGTAGGCAAACGACCGACAAAAGTCATCGGTGTCCTTGAAGAAAAAGGAGGCGGCATGGGTGGGCCAAACATTGATGACAGGGTAATCATGCCCTTAACAACAGTAATGAGCAGGATTGCCAATGAGAAACGATATCTTGGTATGATGAGGCTCAAAAGCAACAGGGATATAGACAAGACTGTTGAAGACTTGAGATCGGTACTGAGAAGCAATCATGGTCTTCGAGGGACAGCAGAGGATGATTTTACGATAAGGAGTTCTAAAGACATTATGAAATTTGTTACAGTGATATCGGGTCAGCTTTTTCTTTTCCTTGGAATAGCAGCAATAGTGGCTCTTGTTGTCAGCGGTTTTGTGCTTGCCAACCTTTTTTATCTGACCATACAGGAACGACGCAAAGATATCGGCATCAGGAGAGCTTACGGGGCAACAAAGAGGGGCATCCTTCTCTCCTTTCTCTTCGAAGCTATACTCGTAACTCTAATGGGTGGAATAGCAGGCATTCTGTTGAGTTTGGTACTTGGAGGTACATTAGAAAAGCTCTTAGATATTCCAATGTTATTTTCATATAAGGTTATATTTTTTGCCTTGCTCTTCAGCTTTCTTACCGGCTTGCTTTCCGGTCTCAAACCGGCATTGCGGGCGAGCAGAATCGAACCCATCGAGGCAATAAGGGGATGAGGTTTTACAATATTTCAAACAGTTAAAGAGGTTTAAACGGTCCGAGGCCGTAAAGGGATGATATATAGAATAAAATTTTATCTCAGAATAGCTTTCCAAAATCTTGTAATACACAAAGGCAGGATGAGTCTCGCCCTTCTCGGTATCCTTTTTGCGGTCATGAGCCTTGTTGCCTTCGGCAATATCAGTGATGGTTTAAAAAAACAGATTGATAATGAAATCGGCAAATTTGGAAAAGGATTGATTATTCTAAGATCCGGAGTTATCAATGTGGCAGGAAGAGGTACGCGTCAGTTTGGTGAATCGAAGTCTCTGAAACTTGGGGACGTAAAGAGGATTAAAGAATCCCTTCCGGGGGTTGTGGAAGCAGTGCCTTTTTTTGACATTACCTACCCGGCCCGATATGAAGAAAAAACCCTCACAGTGAATATTATAGGAGCTTCCGACGCTATATTTAAAATAAGGAATTTAGATCTTGTTATGGGAAGGCATTTCACGAATAATGAAGACATCAAGGCAGAAAAAAAGGCTGTAGTCGGGTATAAGGTCTTTGATAATTTTTTTCAGTCAGAGGACCCTATCGGCAAGTATATCATGGTATACAGAGTGCCTACAGAGATCATCGGCGTGATGGATGAAAAAGGAACAGATCTAGCCGGACAGGATCAGGATCTACAGGTTTACATACCGATCAATGCTTTTATGAGGCGTTACAGTAATGTGGACTACATTAAAGGCGCTTATTTTAAGGTGCAGGATGGGGTCTCCCTTATTGAGATGAAACAGAAGCTTAAGGCGTTTATAAGAAAAATACACAATATGAAGCCCGAGCAAAAGGATGATTTCTCTCTTTATACAATGGACGATATTGTGAAAACACAGGAACAGGGCATCCGCCTTGTATCGATTCTGACCATAATTGCTTCTACTGTTTCTTTTTTGATTGGAGGACTCGGCATATTTGCCATCATGCTTCTTTCCATATCTGAGAGAAAGCTGGAAATCGGAATAAGAAGGGTTGTAGGTTCAAGAAAAAGGGATATTATACTTCAGTTTCTCACAGAGTCTGTGATTGTGGCTTTAGTAGGAGGGGCTCTTGGTGTGTCTGTAGGTTTTATAATCACCATGATTGTAAGTTATTTCAGCCATCTTCCCTTTTCTTTATACATAGGGAACATCGTCCTTTCCTTACTTATAAGTACGGCTGTGGGCATTCTGGCAGGTATTTATCCGGCAATACAGGGGACAAAGTATGAGCCGGTGAGTGTCCTCTATCAATAGCATCGTATACAAGCCCGACCTCGAAAAAGGACAGTTCCTTCATACCAATTATTTGAGCGCTATTTTAATAAAAATCTCTCTTCTTTCTTCATAAGAAATGGTATTATAGAAAAAAACAGATGATAAAAAAACTTTTAAGATCAAACAGGGACTTCTCAGGACAGATGATCGAATAGATTATTTCCTGAAGATGAACCAGAAAGATTTTGAAACATACGTCATATCCATAAAGAATTGACTGGACAAAAATTATCATTAAACATGAAAAGATCGCTAAAAAAAGAGGAGGTGAAAAATAATGAAGAAAGCATGTCTTATTATTCTTGCATTGCTTATCAGTGTAGTCTTTGCTTCAACAGGATTTACACAGGAGAAGGCAGCACCGGCAACTCCACCGCCGGCAGCAGGATCTGAAAAAGTTGTTGCACCTGAAAAAGCAGCCCCCGAGAAGAAAGCAAAGAAAACAAAGAAAGCAAAAAAGCCAAAAAAGGAAAAAAAAGCAAAAAAGACACAGGAAGAAAAAGCTCCAGAAGCAGCACCGGCAAAATAACAGCAAGAAAATGGGGGAGCTTAGCACCCCCATTGATTTATCTGTGCTATTTTGATATTAAACTTGATAAGAATTCCCTTTTATTAAAACAAATTATTAAATCCAAGAAGTAAGGTAAATATTTGCTGTATCATTTTGATGGAAAAGGAACACATATCGGCAAAGATACGTATGTAAGCGAACATGTACTTGTCATTGGCAGTGTGGAAATAGGTGATAACTGCTATATCGGTCATGGGGTAATTATACATGCTGCACAAATCGGGGCCTTGAGCGTAATAGGCATGGGAGCTGTTTTGAGTATATATTCTGAAATCGGTGAAAATACCATCATAGCCGAAAGCTCAGTTGTAAAGATGAGGCAGATTATACAGGATGGTGTTGTGGCAGGGGGCAATCCCGCAAAAGTTATCCGGAATATAGCCCCAAAAGATGAAGAATACTGGGGTATGGCAAAACAGCTCTACATTGACCTTGCCAAAAAATACCTTACAAGGGGGATGCAGGAGATTATCTCTTCCCCTTAATGCCCTCCAAATAGTACTTCATTTTCTCGTCAATGAGCTTATCTACTGTACCGTCTTTGACAAGTTTTTCAATCTTTTCGTTAATCTGAGGAAGATATCGGATGAATTTAGATTCCTTTGATATCGAGATGTAGAACATTTCTGCTGTTGCATAGGCCGGCAGGTATTCAATCTTATCGGATATTCCAAGCTTCTCGGCTTCAACCAGTCCTGAATATAAAGCTGAAATAAAATAGTCTGCTTCCGCTGATAATAATTTATTAAAATTATCTTCAGCCTTGAGAAATCTGGAGATTGTCAGTTTCCCGGCAATGAATTTGTCAAACTCCTTTCCAAAACTATCACCAATTGTAGTTGTTCCTTTTTTTCCTATCAGGTCATCCCACTTTTTATATGGGAAGGTCTTATCTTTTTCTACAAATATAACAACAGGGTCCTTCATATACGGGACGGAATAGTTCATAAATGTTTTATATTGTGCTGTCATGTAAATACCTACCATCATATCAATGGCGCCCTCTTTAATACCTTCCTGAACCTGTGTCCATGAGCCTTTGAATTTTGAATCAACGGTAATCCCAATCTCCCCGAATGCCATTTTTACAATTTCAGGGCCCACTCCAACGATATTATCACCTTCCTGCCACATGACAGGCGGGTATTCAGGATGCCCGGTTGCTATTATTGTTTTGGCTGCGTAGACAAGATTTGCAGTAAGAATAAAAGCAACAAAGGCTATCAATATTTTAAATTTCATTAAATACCTCCTATGATGGATCTTTTATTACCAAAGATCATATTGTCTTCTCCCCATAACCTGCAAGCGGTTGCCCCGGCTCTTTATTCTTCTCAAGAGGCTAACATATATTCATATATTGTAGAAGCTATTATTGTGAACTGTATTATTCAATTATAAAATTAAAATAAGTATTAGGAAAAGGCTCGTCTTTCAGCGTAAAATGCCACCACTCCTGATCGTAATTTTTAAAACCCTGTGTTTCCATCAGTGTTTTAAGGAGCATCCTGTTAATTCTTTGCTGTAATCCGATCTGCCTGTTCCCCGGATGGGACAATTCATGAAAGCAATCAAAGCCTGTTCCCATGTCAATGCTGTTATCCTTGAATCTTTTATCAAACGGAAGAAAGCATGCCTTAAGCGACTGGCTGGCGACATAGTCTTCCTGCTTCGGCACAGGCACGGGAACTATGGTTAAATCAACTGTGCTGCCCCTGCTATGACTTGATTTTGCAGCAATGTACCCGTCCTTAAAAAGGTTTATTTTATCTACAGTCGGATAAAATTCTTTCTTTGTTTTTGTATCATCAATATCCTTTGCCCATCTCACGAAATGGTTTACTGCCCTCTGTGGGCGATAACAATCATAAATTTTCAAGGAGAGAGAGAATCCCTTTAATTCTTCCTGTATTTTCGATAGCGCAACCGCTGTTTTTTCGGTGAGGAAACATTGCGGGGCATTATACCCCTCAATATTTTCACCAACAAAGTTATGGGGGCCGAAATAGCGTATATCCAAAATGATCGAGGGGATTAACTTTTGCACATTCACAAAACCTGCCGGTATATTACTGTTAGGAAAGCCTGGTTTTACAGCAACAGTCTGGATTATAAAAATAAGAAAAAGCATTGAAAAAAAAGATATTATTTTTTGCCTCGCACTTTTCATATAAACCGCCTCGATTTTTATGAACTTTTTAACATATTCTTTTTTTTGAAGCCATGTATTTAATACATTATTTATTTGTCTGTAAATTTAATTTCAATCAATAGATTCCTCGCAGCTCTGCTTCGGGGCACTTCATTCTTGGTATCATTTTATTATCATTATCATTTTGTTATTGACAAGTTGGCATTATTAGAGCAAAATAAAAGTATTATACATAAATAATATACACATAAATGAATATAGATTGCTGCCGGGGGTTCAAAATAAGGGCAATATCCTCTAAATATCAGCAAGGCAACTTGGTTGTACAGAAACCTACGAAGGAGAGCCGTGTAAGCAAACCGGATTCCTGGAAGCAGGTGTTGCCTGATGAAATGCCAATAGCAGTAAATAATTTTGATTCAAACAGACTTATGGAAAAGAACAATCTGCCGTCCGCTTTTAGCAGGAACGAGATACTGCTGCACGCCAACATCCCTACAAAAAAACCCGGTTTGATCAGGAATATGTTTATTGATAAGTACATACAGACACAAAGAAACTCTGTTTTCCTCGAAGATAATCCTGTTGTCGAAATAAAGATCTGATTTTTATTTAAGTATGCGCCCAGCAGGAGTCGAACCTGCAACCTTTGGATTCGTAGTCCAACACTCTATCCATTTGGGCTATGGGCGCACAAGATTGAAATTAATAATAGCATAAAAAACTGTTTGAATGAAAGAGCGCATTTAAAATTATTTAGTAAGCCATCAATCCTGTGGGCTATTTCCTGTATAGTAAATCTGACAATTTACAGTTCTTGAGGAGAGACCGAAAGAAAAAAACATTTCAGGTATTCACCTTCAGGAAAGGGCACAAGCTGTAGATGATCCGTACCGTGTGTATAGCATTCAAGAATGCTCAATGTTTTACGAGTCTTCCCGCCTGCTTCCGAAAGGAGATAGCGGAAATCCTCTAAGGTAAGATGGGCAGAGCATGAACAGGTTACCAGGATACCGTTTTTTAAAAGTATTCCCAGCGCCATTTCATTAATGCTTTTATAGCCGATAATACCCTCTTTTTTCTTCCTGCGGTCTTTTATGAAGGCTGGAGGGTCAAGCACAACAGCGTCAAAGTGCTCTTCCGTATTTTTTAAGTATTTTTTCACATCTTCGCAGACAAACTCGCACTTAGAGATATCAAATCCGTTAAAGATAACATTTTCCCTGGCAAGCTCGATAGCATTCTCAGAAGTATCCACGCTGACAACCCTTTTTGCGCCGCCTGCAATGGCATACACGGAAAATCCGCCGGTGTAGGAAAAACAATTCAGGACAGATGCGTTATTTGCATACTTTATGAATGCCAGACGTTTGTCGCGCTGGTCAAGGAAAAAACCTGTTTTTTGCCCGCCTTTAACATCAACTAAGAATTTAAAACCGTTTTCCAGAATATTGATGATATCCGGGATGGATCCGCTCAAAACCCCTTTTGTTTTTTCAAGGTTTTCGATGTTCCTTGCAGCCATGTCGGAACGCTCGTATATTCCTTTCGGGCTGAGGGTTTTTTCAAGTGCAACGACAATCTCATTTTTCCAGCGCTCAATCCCTCGTGTATGAAACTGGACAACCAGATAATCAGCGTATTTATCAACAATAAGCCCTGGCAGAAAGTCGTTTTCACCGTTAATAACCCTGTAAGCATTGGTTAAGGGGCCTTCTACATATTTTTTTCTTATGTGCCAGGCTTTTTCAATTCTCTTCGAAAAAAAACGTTCATCCACTTCTTCGTCTTTATCATAACCCCAGATGCGGACAGTTATCTGCGAATATGAATTGAAATAACCGGATGCAAGATAATTTCCTTTTTTACTGAGTAGCTTAACAGGTTCACCTGCCTGCAAACCTTCCGGTATAGATTCAAAGGCGCCGGAAAATGCCCAGGGATGGTAGCCCGCTATAGGGCCTATACGTTCCTGTTTAACAATAAGTGTTTTCATGGTCTGTTTAATATATATGAATCGGTGTTAATCGTCAAAAGTTATAATGCCAGCCAGGGATTTTTAGTATGCCGGTGAATATATTAAGAGTTGGGAGACTGGTATGCTTTTCGCCGTGTACCGAGTATTTTACTCTTTACTATCAACCAACTACTATTCACTGTATTGCACAGTAGGAGCAATGGTTTTTTGCATATTCGGTAAAGTATTTTTAGTGAGCGACAGCGAGATACTTTTGAATTTGCGGATGCCCACGTTCCCCCTATGGAAAAATTAGCGAATAACTGGTACTCCGGCCACCAGCAATGTCTTTCAACAGGATACCGAGTTCCACAAGATGAAGAATGTCGCGTAATGCTGTGTCCTGTGAGCACTTTGCCAGTTTGGCCCATTTGGACGATGTAAGTTTACCTTCAAATCCGTCCAGCAGATTGTTGAGAATCAAACGCTGCCGGTCATTGATTGGTGCTCCAGCGTGCATTTCCCGGAAACGGGCCTTCCTGAATACTGTTGCAAGTGTACTATCAACGCCGTCAAACGCGCGGTTCAGGCAATCCAGAAACCATTCTATCTGTACCGTTATATCAAGTGTTCCTTTTTGTGCCTTTTCCAATTCAATATAGTAGGCGTTCCGTTCAATCTGTATTTGTGCCGACAAACTATAGAAGCGTTGTGAACTCTGTTCTGATCGAGCCAACATCATATCGGCGAGCGCACGCGCAATACGTCCATTGCCGTCTTCAAAAGGATGGATGGTTACAAACCAAAGGTGGGCAATACATGCCCGCAATACGAGATCGGTATCACCGTTGTTATTAAACCAGTCGAGAAATGTAGACATCTCCCCCTCAATCCTATGGGCAGCCGGGGCTTCGAAGTGTACACGTTGATGACCAACCGGACCTGAGACGACTTGCATTGGACCCTTGTCATCATCTCGCCAATCACCAACCTTTATTTTTCTCATCCCGCTGTAACCGGAAGGAAAGAGCGAAGTGTGCCAGCCGAACAACCTTTCTTTTGTTAAAGGCTTATCATATTTCTGTGTGGCATCTATCATCATTTCGACGGCTCCCTCGACATTTCCGGACACCGATACCGGTGTTCCTATGTCCATGCCAAGGTGTCGAGCAATGGAGGATCGCACCTCCTCCCTATTGAGGATCTCTCCTTCAATCTCGCTTGATTTCAGAACATCCAGAGTCAGTGTTTGAAAAACAGCTTCTGAACGAAAAGAAAAACCCATGGTCTCCATCCGTCCGATCAACTGCCCCTGTCTGTAACGCAAAGCAGCCAAGCGTTGAGCCAAAGCTTCCTGGCTCCAGTGAAACTGTGGCCAGTCCGGCAATTCATGGATATAAACACTCATTCTTCGCACTCCTTGCGGAGATTATAGCCTATATTCACCGCAGGTGCAAGGATATTAACCGCATTTGATGCGGAGAATAAGACCAGCATTTACCATAATGACAACCCTGCCGGATGCTGCTTTCGATGAAAAATGGCGCCTGTGTCAAGAATAAACGGCCTGTTGCCCGAATCCCCTTTGATCCCAACCCCGTATTTGTTCTTAACATGTCTTCATTATGAAGATTTGTGCCTTCCGGATTTTCACCTGTTTCATAAAAAAGGTGCAGGGGACGAAGATACATCTTGCAA
>JAPLKC010000009.1 GCA_026388255.1 Pseudomonadota bacterium
CAGAAGCTCCCTCTCTCTCGGGGCAGGTATTACCGTAGTAACAAAGAATGCCCTTTCCCTCTCAGTCAACTATGGTGCGCAGATCGGTGAGAGCAAGTATGTTGCACAAAGTGTCAATGCAGGTGTAAGGATAGAGTTTTAGTCTCATACAAAAACCTTGCCCTTGCCATATAGAAACAAGTGAAAGATGCCGGCTTTGTTCAAAATCCTGGGCTCCCGGAGAAACACTATCTAAATAAAATCAGGAAAGTTCAGATAAAAATAACCATTGACATGCCTTGATATTTTTAAATATATTTAAATATTACAAAAAATAAATTGCATACAAAGGTCTTATGCATGGGATACGATACAACGGATTGCTTTTACAATGTAAACACTACATATGAATCTCCTTAAAAACAAGCAAACAAAATTTGTTGCAATAAGCTTCGAAGAAGGATTGGCGAAGATAGCCTATGTAATACTTCAAGAAGGTCATTTTGTTTTACAAAAGACAGTTGCACTTGAAAACTCTGAGTTTGATAATTTTCTCAAAACAACAAAGGAAAATGAATTCATTGTTGTTTCTACTTTTCAGATATTCTATCAGGCTGTACTGCCTCTCCCGCCCGCTCAGGATAAATACCTTCGTACACTTGCTGAAATTGAAGTGAGAAAAAACTATACCGAAGTTAAAGATTTTTCTTTTTTTTATGATGTACTCGGAGAAACACAGCATGAGGGGAAAAAGGTAAAAGATACATTTGTTTTTGCTGTGGATTATGAAGAATTACATAGCATTATAGAAAGATTCAACAAATACAATAAAACAATAGTTGCTCTGTATCCGAGTGTGCTTACCATGTCGACACTGTTTTCTTCCATTGATAGTTCTATTAATGAAATACTGCTCTGTGTTCTCGATACGGGCAATAATAAGACACTATTTCTCCTGAAAGGCGGCAAACCCTGTTTTGTCCGCGTTACTCAATCAGGCAGGCCGGGTATCGACGGGCCTGATATAGACAATATCAATATGACAATAAATTATTTTCGCCAGACACTCAGGCTCAGCCCTTCAAAGGTAATCCTTATAGGTACAACAGGACACAAATATGAATCAGTACCTGACCTTGTTGTACCGGCCATGGGGTTAGAATATCCTTCAAACGTCATAGATCAAACAGAAAGCATTGCGGAATGCATCATACCTCTATCGGCTGTCCTTTCTCATAAGGATATTCTGTGGGGCAACCTTCTCCCTCCGGCATATCAAACCCTGAAGACACAAAAAAACGTGCTCTTCTGGTCAACATTACTGCTTTTATTGTTTTCCTTCATTGGAGCAGGCTACATTGCATTAACGGTTTCTGAAATTCCGGATTTGAAAGCGAAAATTAATAGCACGAGGAAAGAGATTGCCGAAAAAGAACCTATTTTAAAAGAATATGGGAGCATAAATAGTGAATTGCAAAAAGTCATGCCACTTATAACCTATATGAATAAGACAAATACTTCACCTGATATGCAAAAAGTCCTTGCTACATTTAATTTTTTACCTATGCAAAATATCAGAATAAACTCTATTCAGATGAATACACAAGAAAGTACGCTGACAATCCGTCTTCAGGGTGCTGTTATGGCAAACAATTTTACCGATATGGATGCATATTATCGTAGATTGATCGATACAATAAAAAGCACCAAAAGTCTGGAGATAACAACACATGGTATAGATGTAAAAGAGATGAATTTTTCAATCGAGGTAAAATGGAAAACATAAAGGACCGGATTTTTGTACAGAAAGGGCTGAAACGCTACTTTCTCTTTTACATTGCTGCATTGATACTATTCTTAATTGTTTTGTCATCTGCAATACTTTTTAACAAATATGCCGCATCCCTTAATATAACATTGAGTAAGCTATATACGATTAAAATAAATCTTGTAAAGGTTAGGGATACCATAAAAGATATTCACAATTCTCTGTATGATATTGGGAAAATCATACCCCAGGGCATGTTGGGGACATCATCAACAAAATATATCTATATCGGGCTCGACACTTTAAAATCCCTTGTCGGAAAAGCGCAGGTAACGGTAGCAACCATCGAAGACAAGGGGGATGAGCTTCGTTTGCCTATAATAATTTCCGGCACTATCACCGATTATACAGTTTTTTTAAAAAGCATCGAGAACCTTCAATCTATGAAATTCCCCTTTTTTACAATAGGTAGCCTTGTAACAACAGGCGCGACCGGGGTTAAGGGTGAAATTGCATTCACTTATGAAATCCAGGGGATATTGAAAATGCCAAAGACCGGTTTTGATACAAGCATACAGGGAACCAAAAGGAACGGTAATTAAGAATTGAATGTCTATAAAAATTTGATTATACTACTATTATTGTCATTTGCTGCGATTTTTGCCTTTTATGAAGGCATACAGAGGGTAAAGTTCAAACCTTTTCTGTCTCTTAAAGAACAAGAGATCGTGGGTTTTTTCTATGAAAAAATCAAGATTGCTCAGAGAAAGTCGAACATGATAACCGGTTTGAAATTGCCTCTTGACAGCACTCAGGGGGCACAAAAGGGGTTCCCGGGCGTTGCGCTATCGGAAGTCCTCAATGAAACTGCAATTGAGAAGAAGAAAAATGTCTCTCTGATTCTCATCAGGGATGGGAAAAAAATGGCTATCATAAATAATCAGATAGTAAAAGAAGGTGATTTAATCGGCAACGACAAAGTGCTGAGGATAGAGGGCGATAAGGTCCTCATAAGAGAAGGAGGTGTGGATAGATGGCTTTCAATGGACCAGGAAGAAGGCAAAACATCTCAAAAAAATAAAGATGTTAGGAAACCACTCACGGTAGAAAAACAGAAAGCATCTGCAACTGATGAAAATATGGAAAAAACAATCAATACTGAAAACGACAAAAGATTAAAACAGATTGAGGATATGAAAAAATGGTTAAATGTCAAATAAGAGATAAAAAAATTATTTTAATTTTGTTATCCGTTTGTTTTTTGTCTTTTATAGCTTCCTGCGCATCCCAACCTCAAACAAAGATCGATATAAAAAGAGAAATTAAGATCCCGGAAGAATTTAAAGGAACCAAAGCTGAAGCACCTTCTCCCTTGAAAATACCGGATTTTATGCCTGCAACTGAAGATGTAACACCTTTAAAAACACGCATTGTAAATATTACAGCCAGAAACACCCCTCTAAGAGATGTCCTCCACGTGATTGCAGAAGCTGCAAGCCTTAATGTGGTAATGGAAAAAGGGGTTGATCCTGAAACCCCGGTAAACATTACATTGAAAAATGTAACTGCCGAACATGCGCTCAGAACAATTTTCGGTTCAGTTGACTTTTTTTATGTATTTAAAGAGAACATGCTCTACGTGAGGGCTACCGATACCCGCATATTTGAACTGGGTCATCCTGCCCTTGAGCAAAAATATTCTATCGATGTAGGCGGGGACATGCTCGCGGGAGCAACATCTTCAGCAAGCGGTGGTGGGTCTTCCGGAGGCGGAGGAACCGGAGTAAAAGGAAGTATAACACAGACCGTGAAAAGTGACGACACAGCTTTTAAATTCTGGGAGGCAATCGAAAAGTCCATCTCGACTATTCTTGGGACAAAAGAGTCGGCAACTTCTACGCAACAGACATTTTCCTTGAACAGGCTTGCAGGGTCTATAATCGTAACTGCTTCGAAAAAAGATCTCGACAGGGTTGAACAATATATCAACAATCTACGCATGATCATTGGCAGGCAGGTTTTAGTTGAAGCAAAGATTATTGAAGTTCAGCTTAACGACAATTTTAAGCTTGGCATTGACTGGAGCTATATAACCAGCGATGTTGACATAACCACAAAAAATTTTGCGTCAATAGTTCCTGCTACAGGTCCTTTGTTGAAAATTGCGGTAACAGATCATCGTTTTGCCCCTGTTCTTCAGGCTCTGCAGCAACAGGGAGAAGTAAGAATCCTTTCCAATCCGAGAATAAATATTATGAATGGTCAAACTGCCCTTTTGAGCGTGGGGAGGAATACCTCCTTTATTTCCAAGGTTGAAACTACTACCACAGGAGGAATAGCCCCTGTCACTACATATTCCGTGCAAACAAGCAGTATACTGTCAGGGATCCTTATCGGCATTGTCCCCTATATAAATGAACGCGGAGAGATTACTTTAACAGTTACCCCGATTATCTCCAAACTGCAGGATTTAAAGGAAAAAAGTGTCGGCACTTCGATACAGATATCCCTTCCTATTGTTGATCTCAAGGAGCTGAGCACCACGGTAAAGGTAATGAACGGCCAGACAATCATCATTGGCGGGCTGATCGAAAAGCAGGAGAGCGTGCAGGATGACCAGGTGCCTTTTCTTGGTAACATACCTTTGCTGGGATATTTTTTTAAAAGCAGGAACAAGCAGGACACTAAAAATGAGCTTGTAGTTTTACTCCAGCCCTTCCTGGTAGGAAAATGAGCAATGAATCAGCCTGTGCAAGCGGGCGGGATATTAAAGGCGAGACAAGAATATGCAATGAATTACCTCGTGATAAGTTTGTGGGGCAACCATTCCGAAGCAAACTTCGAGATATTAACCCACGGGGCAATAAAGGGGTACGGTATTTATGGCAATACTAAAGCTTGGCGATATACTTAAAGAAAAAGGTTTAATTAACGACAAACAGCTTGAAATAGCTTTGATTCATCAGAAAGTTACGGGCGACCTTCTCGGAGATGTACTTGTAAAGCTGGGGTTCATTTCGTCAAAGGAGAGGGCTCAAATACTTGCAGAACAATCGGGAATAGAGTTTTTTGATCTCAGTAAATTCTACGTGTCAGAGGACGCTTTGCGGATCATCCCGAAAGACATGGCAGAAAAGGCCGAATTTATTCCAATTGAAAATGAAGACGGCAGACTGAATATCGGTATAGCAAAACCGGGCAACATTCAAGCAATAGACACTGTATCGAGAATAACAAAAAACCAGCCCAGGGTATACCTTGTTGATAGAGAAGCCTATCATGAAGCCATGGATAGATCCTATTTCTTTCTGGAAAACCCGATCCAGGAGAGTATCGACAAGATTATTAAAAATGTCCAGACAACAGGGGTCATAGGCGGCAATGATGTCGTATTGCTAACCAACATTATCATTATGGATGGAATACGCAAGAATACCACCGATATCCATATTAATCCTGCTGATGATGTTGTACATATATTTTTCAGGATAGACGGCGTCTTGCAATATGCCCACTGTTTACCAAAGGCTGTGCATACAGGCATTGTATCAAGGATAAAGATACTGTCTCAACTTAACATTGCCGAGACAAGGTTGCCTCAGGATGGAGCCTTTACCTTTAATTTTTTAAACAGGGGATATGATATCCGCATATCCACAGTCCCGACTATCTATGGCGAAAACGTCGTCATGAGGATATTAACCGGTAAGGCATCTTTCCTCAGGCTCGAGAAACTGGGCTTCGATCCTGTCAATACAGACAAAGTGAGGAGGTTGTTTCAAAAACCATATGGAATAATATTGATTACAGGTCCAACGGGAAGCGGTAAAACGACAACACTCTATGCAGCCTTAAGAGAGGTAAATATACTCGAAAGAAATGTACTTACCGTTGAAGACCCTGTGGAATATAAGCTATGCTTTGTAAAACAGACACAGGTTAATGAAAAGGCAGGCTATGACTTTGCCCTTGCCGGGAGAAATTTTATGAGACAGGACCCGGATGTTGTCCTGCTCGGCGAAATCAGGGATGAAGAAACAGCAAAGATTGCGGTGCGGGCTTCCGTAACCGGACATCTTGTAATCAGCACGCTCCACACAAACGATGCGGTAACAGCAGTGCCGAGGCTCATCGATCTTGACGTGGACAGGTATATGCTTTCTGCATCGATCCTCGCTATTGTGGCGCAAAGGCTTGTACGAACAATATGCAGCTATTGTAAAACGGAATATAATTTAACCGAATATGAGATATCCATTCTAAAAGAATATGGAATTACCTCTACGACAGGCTTTAAGGGCAAAGGCTGCCCGAAATGCAATATGACAGGTTATTTAGGAAGAATAATTATCGGTGAGGTTCTTGCCGTTGATGATGAAATGAGGGAACTGATATACTCAGGCGCTTCTATCACGGCTATGAAAGAAAGTGCTAAGCGGAACGGAATGCGGTTACTGAAAGAAGATGCTATTATCAAGGCATCGCATGGCATTACAACCGTTGAAGAGGCGTTGAGGGTTGCCGGTTGATTAATATGGGTATGTTTAATTATAAAGGAATCGACATCAACGGTTCAATGATTAGCGGATATATAGAGGCAATTAACATTGACGATGCCAGGAATAATCTTATATCTAAGGGACTAAGCATACTTAGCATCAAAAAAACAATCAGTCTATTATCGGGATTTAACATTGGTTCTTTATCGGGTAGGGTCAAAAGGCGTGACATCATAGAGTTTGCAAGAAACACAGGTATGATACTGAAAGCCGGGATACCCATTCTTGACGCCCTTGAAGACGTAGGCCAGACAACAGAGAAAAAAGCCCTTAAAAGCGCAATGCAAGATATAAAAGAAAGGGTTATATCAGGCTCAACCTTATCGGATGCACTAAATGCCAATGCACGTATTTTCCCCGATATCCTCATAAGAATGGTAAAGATAGGGGAAGAAACAGGACGTGTTGAACGAAGCCTCATGGATATCGCAGAACACCTCCAAAGAATAGAGGATCTTGCTGAAACGGTAAAACGCGCACTAATGTATCCTATTTTTGTTCTTGTTACAACAGGCGGCGCCCTGCTGTTTTGGATTATCTATGTAATGCCGAAACTACTATCGGTTATAAAGGAAATGGGAGAAAAACTGCCATTGATAACGAGGATAATGCTTTTTATGAGTAATTTTGTTCAATCAAAATGGTATATCCTGCCTTTAATACCTATAGCTGTTATTGCAGGCATAAAACTGGTAAAACGGAAAGAAAACGGGCGATACTATCTCGATCTACTAATAATGAAACTACCCATCGTGAAGCTTTTTATATACAATAAGTATCTTGCTTCCTTCGCAGAGCAGATGAAAATTATGGTTGTTGCCGGTATAACAATTGACAGATCGCTTATCATTGTTTCAAATTCAGTAGGCTCTGAGGTGTTTAGAAGGGCAATCGTAAGTATAAAGGAAAAAATATCAACAGGCAGCAGGATATCCGATGCAATTAAAGAACATAGCATTTTTCCCAAGATGGTAGTGAGAATGATTGATGTAGGGGAATCGAGTGGCAATCTTGGCGATCAGTTTGCATTTCTTTCCAATTTCTACTTTAAAAAACTTGACGATGTATCTGAAAAACTGGGCAAAATGATAGAGCCGGTCATGATGACTATTGTTGGGATTATCTTTGCCTTTATGATTATGGCAATCCTGTTGCCTATTTACGATTTGGTATCAAAATTTAAATAGTTTCTTAATAATTATGGACTATCTATCATTTTTTAATCTCAACGAAGACCCTTTCAGGCTTACACCCGATCCTCACTTTTTTTATCCTTCACAAGAACATAATGATGTGCTCTTCTCTCTGGACTATGTGATAGAGCAAAAGGAAGGTTTTTCCCTTATAGTCGGCGAGCCCGGGACAGGCAAGACGACCATTTTAAGGGTTTTTATTGATAAATGGAAAGACAAGGCAGAGATAGCGCTGATAATGACGCCGCGGCTGACTCCTGAAGAATTTTTGCAGGCAGTGCTGGAAGATTTAAATGTTCATATAGGTACAAGCAATAAGAACGAAATGATTAAAGCATTCAGGGACATACTTATAGAACGCTCTTTGTCTGACCAAAGGGTCATCATAGTTGTTGATGAAGCGCAAAACCTCCCTTACGAGACCCTTGAGGAGTTGAGGCTTCTTTCAAACCTTGAGACAGAGAAGGAAAAACTGTTGCAAATTATGCTGGTAGGACAGCCGGAATTGAAAAAAAAGTTGTTATCAGAGAATCTAAAACAACTAAATCAAAGAATCGCAGTGAAGGCAACACTAAATCCTTTGAATAATGTAGAGACACAGGATTATATAAATTTCAGGCTTAGAAAAGCAGGAAAAGGCTCGGTGGTATTTGAAGATGATGCAATAAAATTGATATACAAACTCTCAAAGGGTATCCCCCGTTTGATAAACCTTCTGTCTTCAAGGTCATTAATGGCTGCCTATATAGAAGGAACAAACTTTATAAAAATGAATCACGTTGAATATGCCAAACAACACCTCTCTTATGGTGATACAGAGGAAAAGAAAAAAGTCAAATTTTTAAGATATGCCTTAATCAGCTCCATAATGGTTATTATAATATTTATTGTTTTCGGGGTTATACATGTAAATAGCCTCTTGACCTGGAAGCACAAAATGCCTGTAAAAGAGGCAATGCCTGCAAAAGAAACTGTTACCCCTGAAATTCTACAGAAAGCACCCATTAAAAAACCTGAAAAAACGATTATCACCGTTGTTGCCGATGCCAATTTGAGAGAAAGTCCTTCGGTAAATGCCGGCAGGGTTTCAGGGATACCAAAAGGAACGCTTCTTGAAGCAACTGAGGAGCATACGCTCGAAAGCGGAGAAAAATGGTATAAGGTTAAAATACAGGATGGCAATAATGGATGGATATCAGAAAGGGCAATTGCAAAAAGCACTGGTGTTGTTAAATAATATAACAATCATCTACTTTCCAGGGTTAACAATCTCTCCGACACAATTTTTTTTATTTTAGAATCAACATTATTAAGAGCCATGATTTCCCGATATACCTTTTTTGCATCATCCGGCCTGCTTGTACCCTCAGCAATCCTTGCAATGCCAAGATATCCTTGAATATCCTCCATTTGATAAAGCTTTGAATACATTTTATTCGCTTCATCATAATCTTTATTTTTTTCATAGAGGAGTGCGAGGTTTAAAAGTACATTGTTATTTGAAGGCTCCAGAGATCCTGCTTGTAAAAGATAGATTTTGCCTTCGCTCGTATTGCCGAGTTGGACAAATGATATGCCAATATTTACGAGGGAAGGTGCATAGTTTTTATTAATACTCAAGACATTCTTGGAATACTTTATTGCTTCTTCGTATAATCCCATATTTATCAAAAGGCTTGCGATGTTATTCATAATTACATAATTCCGCTGATCAATTTCAAGGGCTTTTTTATAATAATTAAGCGCATGATGATAATCCCTGCCTGCCTCATAATTTTTTGCTGTGTAAAGAAATCCATCCCTTTCTGCCTTTCGGAGTGCCGTTAATTCTTTGGATAGTTTAGTGGCATCGTCCTCAGACTTAGCTATAGTCCTTGAGGAGAGGTATTTCTTTTCACTTGAAAAACTGCCCTCACTTTCCTTTTGTCTGAGTGGGACAGGGTAAGCCTTTACCGTTTTTTGGGGAACAGTTGTTTCAGCCCTTCCCGTGTGACTTGCTTCAGGCTTTTCAACCTGTTTATCAATTATCTTATCTACTGATGTAAGATGCGGGTCAAGCTTGTTCAACTCGATTTTTTGTGGCTGCAAAGGATCTTGAATATTCGTCCTGGCCATCCTGGGCGCCAACGAAGGAACTGTAAGAACATTTATATAATAAACGACGCCTAACCCGATAAAAACCATTATCAACGCTAAGCTTCCCATAATGACAATCTGTTTTTTAACAACTCTTTTCTTTTTTGAATCGGATATTACCCTTTTAAGGGTGGGAGGAATTCCGCCTTCATGTTTTTGATATTTTACTTTTGAGAGGAGGTCGGCAAGAAGGCTCATATCTTCCGGGTCTATTCCTCGTATTTATCTTTTACCGAAAAAAGAAGGGCTGGTACAGGCGCTGGCGACATGCAACTTCCACGTTGTATCATCTGATATTTTTCTTTACTCTTCAATTTTTGAAATATTTTCCATGAATATTTGATCTTTTTTTGCGAATCAGTTGCATTATAACAACCAACGGCCTCCCAGTTAAAACCATACCGATCCACGCATTGTTTCAGAATATTTGCCCCGATCATGACGTTATAGCATGGATTCGAGACCAGCTCATCTTTGTTCAATTCAAGCATCTTGATCCAGAAGGAATTAATCTGCATGAGCCCCACATCAAAAGAACCATTTCGGTTTACATTGAAAGCTCCGGGATTCATATTTGATTCAATTCCGGCAATACTCTCAAGAAGTCGATAAGGAATACCATATTGTTTTCCGGCGTCTTCGAAGCAAAATGCATCAAGGAGCGAAGGCATCAATATTGCACATATAATTAATAATTTCATCAAGTTGACCAATTATAGTTAAATAGTGCTTTAAAAAGCAAGAAATATTATACATACTATGGAAATATATGGAAAATGTCCTTCTGGTCGAAGATGATATCCTGCTGCGAAACCAGATACGTTTTTCCCTTGAGTTAACCTTCAATATTTTTGAGGCCGGAGATGTTGAAGAAGCCCTGAGCATCCTTAAAAACAACAAGATTGAAGTGGTAATCCTGGACCTTGGTCTGCCGCCTTCTGAAAATACACCCTATGAGGGTATCAGACTTTTACGCTTCATTATCGATACATTTCCGGCAAAAGTTGTCATCCTGACAGGGCAGAAAACTGAAAATGCCGCCTTGGAGGCCATAAAATCAGGCGCCTTTGATTATATTATGAAGCCGGTTGATATGGATAAGATAGTTTTTTCAATTAAAAGGGCTTTACTCTTTAAAGATATTGAAGAGAAGATAGACAAAGAAGGCATTAAAAAAATCTCCTTTGATATTGAAGTCGGCAAAGGGCTGCAGCCTGCAAGAGAAGAAGCGGAAAGAAATATTGTCTTAAAGGTGTTAAAGGACACAAACTTTAACGTCTACCAATCTGCAAAAATCCTGGGGATTAAAAGAGAAAGCCTCTACTATTTCATTAAAAAATTTGGATTTAAACGAAGCAAATATGACGATTAAACTCCTGGACATAACATACCTGTTCTTCATCACTGCCGGTACAATCATTATTTGTATTCTTGTTTATCTGAGGTTTTTAACGAATAGGGCTTTTAAAACAGTTTTAATGCTTATTAATGAAAATAAAGAATGCGATTATGATTTACATCTATTTCTTGAAAAGACAGAAGGTCTGTTAAAAAATGCAAGAGTTGGGGATGTATTTTACAGGATTGTTTATCTCGGGAATTGTTTTGAAAAGAAAAAAGGCAACGATAAAAACGTCGTTCAGCAGAGCATCGAGCGAGCAGATTATGCTGTAAACATCAGCCTGATACCCAAATCCTCAGGAGGCGAAAATAGATATATCCACCTGATGATTCTTCAAACTATTATTTTATTGGCAGAAACGGATATTTTAATAAAAATAAAGGCTATTAACGAAACATTCTATAATTTTTCAAAACTACAGACATTCATCATACATGATGTTAAAAATATAGCCCAGTTCTCGCAGACATTGTCTTACAACTTAGAACACGCAGAAAATCCCGACAGAGAGTTAAAACTCATAGGCATTCTGAAAAAATCAGCATCTATTTTGTCTCTACGGGCCAACAGAATACTGGATATGCTGGAAATCGGCAAAGAAAGGGGGCATCCCGATAGTCATAAAAGCAATGTAAGCGTTAGAAGACTGATAGAAGCAGTAGCAAATCTTTACAAGTTTCCCTATGAGATTCAGGGAGATGCTTCAATATTTACGGAAGAATACAGGATCACATCCATCCTTGACAATATCCTGAAAAACATATACGAAAAAACATTACGTGAACACAATGTACAATCCTTCATTGATATTATCGAAACAGATGCTGATATTAAAATTATTATCCGTGATACAGGAAGCCATATCGAGCATATTGAAAGAATTTTTGAACCATTTTATACAACTAAAAAGGAAGGGTTGGGGATAGGACTCTTTCAAGCAAAGAACATAGCTCTGTCTATGGGGGGAGAAATTATCTCAAGGAATATTGAAAAAGGCGTTGAATTTGAGGTAACAATTCCCCGTAAAAGATAAATTCTCCAACTATTGTATATATGTAAAATCATTCTACATCTTGTGCAATAATCATTTTTCGTCGATAATATGAAAATAATTAAATGAATAACTGATTTGGGAGGGTGTATATGGAAATGTTCAGAAGATTAAAGGACCAGAAAGGTTTTACACTCGTTGAACTGGCAATTGTGCTTGTTATCATCGGTATCATGCTCGGGGCTGTGCTTAAAGGACAGGAAATGATTAACAGCGCAAAGAGTAAGAGATTATATAGTCAGCAAAGAGAGATCGCCGCGGCCATTTACACCTATTATGACAAATATGCCAAATATCCCGGAGACGACAACGGTACAGGTATCGGAACAAGATGGAATCCGGTCACCTATTACACAGCCGGCAACGGAAATGGACTGATAGACGGCGGAGCAACCGGAACCGATGCCGCTCCCGGCACCATGTTTACCTGCGCCGCAGCTACTGCATCGGAGACTTGCGGGATGTGGGATCACATGAGGCGGTCGAATATTCTCTCAGGTCCTCTTGATGGCACAAATCCTACAAACCCCTATGGCGGAACCGTAGGAGCGGCAAATGTCGCAGTCTCCACCTTAACCGTAAACTGGATCGGTTTTTCAAGAGTTCCCTCAAATATAGCACAACAGATAGACATCCAGTATGACGACGGCATAGCAACTACAGGTTCAATTCGCGCGCTTGCTGCATATACGGCAGGCTCGGAAGCGCCGATATTATTATTTTTCAAACTCTAATTCTGATTTAGATTATTGTTGATTTTTTTACGATAAGTACATAGGGAGGCACAAAACCTCCCTTTTTATTTTTTAACACAATGTTATATAATGGTAATATAATTAAATTATGCATTGTTTATACTTGGATAACAAAGGATGGGATAATACATGAAACCGGGTGCAAAAGGTTTTACCCTTATTGAGCTTGCAATCGTGATGGTTATAATGGGTATTCTTGTGAGTATTGGGGCAGGCATGATCGGCCCCTTAACAATACGGATGAAAACAACGGAGACAAAAGAAAATGTCAATGCTGCCTTAGAAGGCATCATAGGATATGCTGCAACCAACAACAGACTACCCACTCTCGCCCAGTTTCCAAATATAGTACGGACACAGAAAGATGCCTGGAATAATACGATACAGTACATTTTCGACAACAATCTTGCCACATCCATATGTGATAGAACAACAACGAACATAACACTGAGGGTATGCAATGATGCTGCCTGTACAACATCCAACACTGTAAATAATGTTGCATACATTATCCTCAGTGGCGGAAGCAATTTCAACAACCAAACCGCAGCAAACCAGGCTGTTGCGGCAGCAACAATGATCAACACCTATCTTACAGGCATAGCAGTTGATAACTATGCAGGCGATTTCACACGTGCCACAGACGAATACGATGATATCATAAAATGGGTAACATTGCCTGAGCTTCAGACAAAACTGTCATGCGGGCGATGCTCGGCCTATGAAATATGGAATAACTTAGGCGTTGGGGGTTATTTTCGCATTAACGGCATAGGATGCGGTCTTATTCCCAATAATACCCTTATATCGAGCATCGGTCCGGGAGGGAATATCAGCGGTTTTACCGATGCCTCATGCACGGCGCCTGCAGCAATAACGTCAATTACATACACACAGGCAACTGCAACAGACGCAAACAGAAATTGTGCTGTTAACTACAATAATACGGACAGATAGCCCATTATTAATTATAACGTTGCATAAAAATAGATTGTTTTGATATATTATGACGCAAGAGGGGAACATGAATGTTAAAGACATATTAAATGCAATGATTGAAAAAAATGCTTCCGATCTCCACCTTGTAGAAGGGAATCCACCTTCTTTTATCATTAACGGAAATTTAAGCTTCTACAACGACAAACCAATGACCAGAAACGATCTGAAATTATTTTTGGATGAGGTTGTAGAGGATGTTGATAGGAAACAAAAGTTTTTTAATGAAAAAGAGCTTGATTTTGCATATGAGCTTGAAGGTAAGGCAAGGTTTAGAGTCAACGCCTACTTCCAGAGAAATTCTGTAGCTTTTACCATAAGGATGATCCCTTTAAACATACCTACATTAGAGGCCCTGCATCTACCTGACATTTTAAAAGAATTCGCAAAAAAACGGAGCGGTCTGGTGCTGGTAATCGGCCCTGCCAAGAGCGGAAAATCGACAACAGTTGCTGCTATGGTAAATATAATCAATGAAGAGATGCCTACACACATCGTGACAATAGAAGATCCTATTGAGTATGTTTACAAACCGAATAAATGCGTCATTTCCCAAAGAGAGGTAAAAGAGGATACCCTTTCCTTTGCCGATGCCTTACGCCATATTTTAAGACAAAGCCCTGGAGTTATCGTTGTTGATGGCATAAAAGACAAAGAGTCCGTAAAAATGCTTCTCGAAGCAGCCGAAACAGGTCATCTCGTTTTCTTTACATTACGTACATGGAATGTGGTTCAAAGCATAAATAAGATTATTGATTATTTTACAGAAAGCGAGAAGAAGCAGGTGAGGATACAGATCTCTCATACCTTAAGGGGCGTTATTTCTCAAAGACTTATAAAAAGAACAGATAAACATGGTTTTGTATGCGCCTGCGAAGTCATGCCAATAAATCAAACGATACAGAATCTTATCAGGGAAGATAAGCTAAATCAGATATTTTCAGCAATGGAAGATTTAAGGAAAGAAGGTATGGTTACGTTAAACGATTGTTTTCTCGCATTATATAAAAAAGGTTTGGTTGATCTTCAGGAAATTCTTGAACACACACCCGGCAAACAGGGCTCTTTAGAAACATTTCTTTTACAATAAACCTGCACGCAGATTGGGAAAATCTGCTTAGTTTTGTTCCCTTCATCAGTAGAGGGTCTGTTTCCCAACTCTCCGGAAGATCTGCTTCTTCACAAGGTGCCCTTCCATGTTCGGATAGCAAGGAGACATCCGTCGTTGGAAATACTGCTTAATACAAGGCAGAGAATTATGAAACTATCGCCGTCAATAAAAGGAAGGGGGGGGAAGCACGAGGACATGGTAAACATAAGGGGTAGCAAAGGGAGACTTTCCCAAAAATAGGCTCTCAGAGAGATTACAGCATGTCTGGATAAAAAATTATGACCTGGCAGGTAACTTTATATTGTTTTTGAAAAAGATTCTGAATAAACCCCATTTCCGGGAGTTACCCGGATGGGGTCAATAAACAGTCAACGGATTTGGGCTTTTTGACATACTTGCTCAAATCAGCTATATTATCAAGCCGTATGGAATTTTTAAAATCAATAACGCCGAAAGCAGCTCTTGAGATCATTCATGCTTTTCCGTTGGCCCCTATGATGGAAGCAGTTGATATTGAGGATGCTCTTGACCTGGTTCTGGCAGAAGATATTGTTTCCAAAGAGGACATCCCTCCTTTTTCCAAATCACTCGTAGACGGATTTGCCGTTTTGGCAAAAGATACATACGGAGCCAAGGAAACATCTCCTCTGTTTCTAACAGTTAACGGCAGGGTAGATATCGGAAAAGAAACTGACATAGTTCTTGAAGAAGGACAATGTGCGGGTATAAGCACGGGGGCGATGATTCCTGTCGGCGCTGACGGCATCGTTATGGAAGAACATGTAAGACGGCTGCCTGATGCAGTTGAGGTTACAAAAACAATCCATAAAGGAGAGAATATCTGTTTCAGGGGAGAGGATATCACAAAAGGCGATATGGTTCTCAGAAAGGGGAAAAAGCTTTCTCCCTTTGATCTCGGCATCCTGTCAGCACTCGGCATTGCAAAAGTTCCTGTTTTTAAAAAACCTGAGACAGCAGTCATATCTTCAGGAGATGAGATTACAGCAATCGACGAAACACCCCCTCCCGGCAAAATAAGGGATATAAACAGGTATACCGTGTCAAGCTTGTTAAGGAAAGAAGGCTTTAACATTACATTTAAGGGCATTGCAAGAGACAGTATAAAGGAAATAACGGAAAAACTCCTGTCTGCACAAAAGTATGATATGATCCTGATTTCAGGAGGAAGTTCCAAGGGGGAACGGGATTATATTACAGATGTTATCGAAAAGCTCGGCGGCAGCATACTATTCCACGGGGTTAACATAAAACCAGGAAAACCTATCATATTCGGGAAG
>JAPLKC010000010.1 GCA_026388255.1 Pseudomonadota bacterium
ACACCGGATGGTATATCAGTTTATATTAAGATTACCGGTTTTACCGATGGGCGGCCACCCGTAATTCAGTTTAAGAAAAAGTGAGGTATTAAAATGGAATGTCCAAGCTGTGGTTATGCAGAAATAGAAACAAGAACTCAGGATGAAAAACTTTCCTTCGGAAACCAGTCGTTGACCCTTCATGGGATGAAAGGTGAGTTCTGTCCCCGATGCAATGAAGGTATATGGGATGAGGAAAGTTACCGGCGTTATACGGAAGCACAGGCGGCATTGGTGCGTGCAGTGAAAGGAGATGTGAGCGCGGATATCAGGCGCATTCGAAAAAAACTGAAGCTTACGCAGGCCGAGCTATCTGAAGTTTTTGGTGTAGGCAAGCTTGCATTTTCACGTTATGAGAGGGGGGAAACGCGCCCTTCGGTACCGTTAATAAAACTTCTCAAGCTGGTAGAACGGCATCCCGAACTAATGATTGAAATCCGTGCATCTAACCAAGCTGTATCCTCAGCCACAAAATAGCACCAAAATATCTTCCAGAAAAACAAAGGCCCTCAAACCATTGCTGGTTAAGGGCCTTATAGAAAAAAACTTATAGGGTCAGGTCTTGTTTTTTGCAGGCACCTTGAATCTAAGCGCGCGTTCATCGCTCTCCATATAAAATCAATTGTGTTCCAATTCCTTTAAAGCTTCAAGCAAAAACTTTTCGGCAGCGCCATCGAATACTGTTTAAAACATGGTATGCTACTGATGAGGGCCGAAGGTAGATAGCAGGAAGGAGTCCTTGATTGCTACTCTTATTCACAGTATGGGATTATGCTTATCACGTCTGATGGACATGTTGACGCACATAATCCGCAGCCTGTGCAGATGTCTTCATTTATATGTGCCATAGGTATGTCAGAGGATGTTTGCGGTCCGAATATTGATATAGTCTTTTTTTGTATATTAATTTCTATTGCATTTTGTGGACATGCAGATTTACAGGAGCCGCAGCCACTGCAACGTTCTTCATTTACTTCAGGCAATACGCGTTCTTCTTCCACATCGAGGAGCATCTCCCCGAGGGCTCCAAGTATCTCACGTGACTCCCACCTTTCTGCGCGAGGGTGTCTGATAAAACCTACATGATATCGCTTTCTTCCCCACTTGGTAGGCGACCACCTGAGCTGAGGCTCAGATCTGTATAGGGAGAGGAATTCCCGGTTTTTAAACAGGTCTTTGTAGTCGTCAAAACGTATAATCTTGTCGGCGTCTATGGTCAGTTCTCTCTTGAGGCCAGTAATGGCGGCCCTGCCCTCTTCAAAGGAAACTGCCTCCCCTTCTTCAAGATGAATGAATATAATGCCTTCACGCCTTGCCTTTTCATAAATCAACTCACCATACGAAGGCATAACCATGTTTTTCGTCAGCACATAGACTTTTTTTCCATCTTTTCTGAGATCCCGCGCCATATCTAAAAATTTAGCGGAAACATACTCATAGAACATTGCTGAGCCTGCATCTTCCGTTCCAAGGTAAAAGAGGCATGTTGAAAACTCATTATCAATATCGGCAAAAACAGGTTCGGATTCTTTATATATCTTTTCTTGATTCCTTACGATTTCCGACGGGAAATCCTCACCCCTGAGTGTAAGTATGCCTGCGCCGAATCCCGTAAGAATAGCATCTTTAATATTCATAGGCTCAAGGGCGCCTCCGGATACATAGACCCCTTCCACATCCGTTGTTAATGGTGTCTCTTCCTTTACAAATCCATACTCGTTGAGGGAAAAGCCGAATAATTTACCCAAGGTCACAAGCTGTGGATTTGGACGTAGACCAATCCCGAGGACCACGTAATTAAAACGCTCCTCTTTGAGATCATCTCCGGTGAAATACCGGATCGTAACACCCTCTTCATCCTCTTCGAAGTATCTTGAATTTGCTCTTATGAATGTAACACCTGCGTCCCTGTATGCCTTTTCCATATAAAATTCCTGGCCGAAAAACCGGAGGTCATTGTAAAAGACCTTGATCTCGGGTTTTGTCCTCTGGAGGGTCCATTTAATCTCGCGTATGGTGTAAGAACAACATACCGATGAACAAAGGGGGTACTCCTTTGAACGGGAGCCCACGCAGAGTACAAAGCCGATCTTGTTAAAATCATCGGGAAGCTCCCCGTTGCGCTGGTCTATAAGGGCGTCGTATTCAAGGCTTGTAAGCACCCTCTTCCCTTTATATTCAACCGGATCATAGGGGATGAGACCTGCGGTTATAATTATCTTATCTGCTTTTATTACTCTATCATTATAGGTTGTTACAACATATATTTCATCTAATTTATCAACAGTCTTAATGTTAGTACCTGTTATTACATCAATATTATTGTTATCTCTGATCTCATCAAAAAATGTCTTAAACCCTACCCGGCAGTTCGCGATGCGCGCCATGAGGCCACCCGGCTCAGGAGCACATTCGAGTATGGTAACATGATGACCTTCTTTTAAAATAACCTTTGCCGCTGATATGCCGCTTATACCGCCGCCTACTATCAATACATTCATAACGCGTTATTATCTCCCGTCAAATAGAGTAGAAGGTCTGTGAGATAGATGATTTTCCTTTTTGTTGAAAAGGTTTTAAGGGCCATATGACATAGGGGGCAGAATACCACCATGACCCCTCTGGATTTTTCCAGGATCAACGTAGAAAGCTTCTCTGTGGCCCATTTGTTGGCAAAGAACTGGTTGCCTCCGCAGCACCGGTCTTTAATCTTCTCACCTTCGATCTCTCCGCCAAAAAATGTTATCAGATCTTCCATAACGGTTTTGTTCCTTATGGCCGTCTCTTCCGGACGCAAAAGCACGCATCCGTAATAAGGCGTAAAAACCTTTCCCTTCAGGTCCCGCATGGCATTCAGCGATACCAGCGCTTCCTTGTCGAGAAGTTCTAAGGGGTTCAATATTTCAAAATTGGCATCTGAATTAGCTTCTTTCAAGTTTTTGTAACAGGCAGGGCACGGCGCTACGATCTCCCTGCACATGCCTTCAGCTTTTTTCAGGTTTTCCCTGGATAGCCCGATAAGCTCATTACGGTCGCCGTATTCCAGGGCGCCACAGCAATTCCAATCAGGAATCTCATTAAGACTGTGACCGAGCTTTCTAAATATAGCCCGTACTCCCTTATCGAGCTTACGGGCGGAACCGGTCAGGGAACATCCGGGATAATATCCGTAATTCATCACATCCTGCCTTTATTGCCGTTCAAATCGTTTGAGCCGTTCAACCCATGCGAATTGTTTAAGCTGTTTGATCGATTTAAGCGTTTTACCTTATGGGGCAAATGGATACTCATGTATTCTGTCCATTTTGCCATATGTTTAACATACCCCTCTTTGAGTAAAAAGGGTATTGCCATCAAAAACACGTAGGGCTCGTATACCCTGCCCCATATGTTGATGGACCCTTTGAATGCCTTTTCAAAGGGCGAGGCCACAGAAAGGCTTTCCCGCAAGGCCCGAACCACATCCGGTATTTTTATCCGCCACGGACACGCACTGGTACAGCGGTAACAGTTGGTGCAATAACGTACCAGTAGATGATCCCTGTCCACCTCTTGCTCAAGGAACAAACTGACGAGGAGGTCCTGGGGGTTTATGTTCATCTCAAGGTCATTGACCGTACAGACTGAAGCGCAAATCTTGCATCCGAGACAGACCGAGAAATCCTCTTTTTTATAGCCAGCTAACTCTATAATGTAATCAGTCTTCTGCATCTTTTAACTCGTCCTCAAGAAATGTAAGGTAAGGTATCTCCTCGTCGAAACTCTTCCCTGACATGTATGCGAACATGCCCTGTAGTCTTTCCGATATACCCTTGAAATATTTTGTTAAAGGGATGCCCTGAGGACAGGCCTCTTCACAGGCACCGCAGCCTACACAAGTCTGTGATACATGGAACATCCGTATTAAATGAAAAAGTTCCTTCCCCTGGGGCATGGCAGCAGAACCTGTCCGTAGAATCTTGTTCAGGAATGCATCGCCTTTTGGCAGATATTCGTCGCCGTTGAAGACACAATCGATGCAGTAGCAGACAGGACACATATCCCTGCAGTTTTTACACATAATGCATTTTAAAAAGTCTTTTGAAAACTCTTCCATATCGGTTCGGAACTTCTCTGTTTTTACGGTTGCGTTTATGGACATTTCAGCAGGGGCATCTCCAGCTTCGCCCTCTATAAGCGAAAGAAAGGTCTCACCCTTCTCAGTATAGGGGGATGCCCACATAAAACCGTTTTTGTCCAGCCTGATGCCTGCGTCTCCCACAACCCCTCTTCGTTCACTGCAAACCCTGCAAGCCCATCGCATTTTTTCAGGTTCCTTGAAATAATCCTTTATTTGTGCTACCTCTGTTGGTATATCGTCCGTCTTTTCTTTTGAAGATACAGCCCCGAAACAATCGACAGAAACGGCAATGATATCCTCACATTCAATCTGTGTCAGCTTGACCAGTTCAATATAAGCTCTGATTTCGCAAGGTCGAAGAATGAGCATGATCTTTGTACCCTTGGCGAATAAACGGCGCAGGTATAAAGCCCCGTTTATGCCGAATGATGTATTTATAAGCGAAAAATGATCGAGGTTGCCTTTAAATATCCGATGGCCGATGTCGTCCGCTCCCTTTTCAAAACCCAGGACCAGATGCTTTTCGACCTCCAGAAACCTGTTGAGGGCATTTTCGATTTTGCCGTTATTAATTTGTTTTCCCTGCATTTTTCTTTTCCTTTATTTCGTTATACATACCTGTAACTTTTTCCACGAAACGTCGCGCCTCGGCTGCGCTTACCCAGAACAGGCGTAGCTTGTCTTTCATCGAAAATGCGTCAAACATCTCTTTCAAGGCAGCTATTTTTCTCCGTGTAAAGTAATTGCCTTTTATAAAATGACAGTCACCCGGATGGCATCCGGCAACAAAAGCACCATCAGCACCTTCAAGGATAGATTTAATGACAAAGGCTGGATCCACCCTGCTTGAACAGGGAACCTGAACCAGCCTCACCCCATCGGGGTATTTCATCCTTAAACTTCCGGCCATCTCGGATGCCTTGAACGTGCAGAAAGAACAGGCGAAACCTATGATTTCCTGGTTCTTATCGGTTTTGTCTTCAGACATGATACCTCCCTTTAGTGAATAGCTTTCCCTATTGGCTTTGTTGCTTACTATTCACTGGCTTCCTGTTGTTCACGATTGCATTCCTTTTCTCTTGTTTCTCTCTATTCACTATTCACTGCTCTTACACTGCTTCCACCAAAGCGCTTATCTCGTCATCTATTACGTTGTCAAGGTACCCCCTCAATCCTATGGCCGATGAAGGACATGTTGCATTACAGAGCCCACAGCCCATGCATGCAGCCTCCTCCACGTGCACAAGCCTCTTTGTTTCATCAAACTTTATTGCCTTTGCAACACATGCCTTTTCACACATCCTGCAACCGCTGCATCTTTTCATATCAACAAAAGCAATAAAGGGCTCCACAAAGGCATAGCCAAGATTCAGAAAACCGTAGAGCTTTGTTGCCGATGCCCTGCCATGGTTGATCGATTCTTCAATATCCTTGGGCCCGGAACATGCCCCTGCAATAAAAATCCCTTTTACTGCCGTATCATAGGGTCTGAGTTTCACATGGGCCTCAAGGAAAAATTTGTCCTTATCAAGCGTGATCTTAAGTAGCGACGAGATCAACCGGTTGTCTTCAGGAGGCGACATACCGATGGAGAGCACCACAAGGTCAAACTCCCTCTCAAAGAGCTCATTAAATAGCGTATCCTCTCCCCTGACAAGTACACCCTTGGAACCTGGGATGATTTCAGCGATATTGCTTCTTGTGAACAAGACACCCTTTTCCTGCGTATCCTCAAAGAATTCTTCTCCGCCTCGCGGATGGGCCCTCACGTCCATATAAAATGACTCAACGTATGAATCCTTATATTTCTCTTTTACTGTGTCAGCGACGCGAAGCGCATTGATGCAACATACCCTTGAACAGTATGGTTTCCCTATCTGCTCATCCCTTGACCCCACACAGTGGAGTATGGCTATTCGCGGGTTCTCGGGAAGGGACAGGGCATCGATGCTTCTTTCAAAATCCATAGTGGTAATGATCCTTTTATCTATACCGTATGCCAATTCAGGCTTTATTTGGGGGTCAAAAGGTGAAAACCCTATGGCCACGATAACTCCGCCGGCGACTATCCTTTTTTCACCTGCCCGGGTTAAGAGCACTGCCTCGTAGTTCCCGAAGGAGCCTTCAAATGAGCTGATAGTCGTTGATGTAAAGATCTCCACATTCTCTCTGCCTTGAAGTTCCTTCTCCATTTCCTCAATAATTAACGTACCGTCTTCTCCAATGGGCCATATGTTTTTAAGATTCCTGGTGTGGCCGCCAAGTTCCGCCTCTTTTTCCACCAGATAGACCTGCATACCCATCTTTGAGAGAAAAACGGCTGCGCTTAAGCCTGAGACGCCTCCGCCAATGATAAGTGCCGACTTGGTCACATCTACCCGTTTTTCTTCAAGGGGAACATAGTGTGACGATGAATAAAGCCCGGCCTTTATAAGTCTTATTGCTTTTTCCGTATTCTTATCAACATCATCTCCAACCCAGGAACAATGCTCTCTGATGCCCACCCTCCTTAAGAGAAAAGGATTCAAATCGGACTTTTTCAAGAGGTCTTTAAAGAGTTCCTGATGGAGCGAAGGGGTGCATGAAGCAATAATAACACGGTCAAGGCCGTGTTTTTCGATGCTGTCCTTAATCATGTCCTGACCCGGCTCGGAGCATACAAAAGGGTAATCCTCTGATACAGTTACACTGGGGAACATCTTGAAATATGTACTCAGCTTTTTCACATCAACAGTATGTTTAATATTATGCCCGCAATGGCAGATAAATATACCGGTCTTCATGTCAAAAGTCTCTGAATTTTATAAGTCATATAGGACTTATAAAAATCTTTTTCTTTATTTTTTTCACTATTCACTGATTTATATACTCCAGGCATCGTGATGCCGCCTCTCCGCCGGAGGCAACTGTGTCGGGTACATCCTTAGGGCCTGAGGCCATACCGCAGACAAAGATACCATCCACATTTGTCTTTGAAGGGGCTATCGAGTTACACTTGATAAATCCGTACTCATCCCTCTCTATGTCCATCATGCTGCAAAGTCCCGCCGTTTCCTTCCGGGGCCTTACTCCTGTTGCCAGTATCACAATGTCCACCTCGATCTCACGCAGCTCGCCGCTTAACATGTCTTCTACCTTCACCAGGAGACCGTTTTTGCCCTGCGTTACTTCTCCGGGAATGCCTCTTATGTAAAAGGTACCACTCTCCTGGGTACTCTTGTAGAATTCTTCATAACTTTTACCATAGGCCCTCACATCGATATAGGAGACGTAAATCTCCGAATCCTTTATCCTGTCCTTCACTATACTGGCATGCTTTGCCGTGTACATACAGCACACCCTTGAACAGAAACGGGCATTGCTCTGCCTGTCTCTTGATCCAACACACTGTATAAAATAAAATCTCTTCGGGGTCTTTCCCTTTAAGAGAATCTCACCTTCTGTAGGTCCTGTAACCGAACAAATCCTCTCAAATTCTATTCCTGTCATAACACCTTCAAGCGTGCCGTAACCAAATTCCTTTTTTTCAGTCGGGTCATATAGGTCAAAGCCAGGCGCAAGGACAATGCTGTCAAACTGCATGTCCACAATTTCGTCTTTCATATCGTAGTCGATGGCCTTCACATCGCAACGCCTCTCACACTCCCCGCACTGGATACACCCCTCTATCTGACCGGCAAGACATCGAGAGGCCTCCGCTATTGCCTGGTCAGGATTATAGCCCAAAGCTACCTCGTTAAAATCAGCAATTCTCTGTTCCACCGGCCTCTCAGGCATGGGGATCCGCTCAATTTTTTTGATTCTTCCGGCAAGCTCTGCCACCTCATTTCCGGATAATTTCTCCGGTTCTTTTTTCACCTTGTATGTTGTTAATTCTTCTCCTCTCAAATAACTGCTTATGGAGAGTGCAGCCTTCTGGCCTGCAGCGATAGCATCAACAACATAAGCCGGGCCTGTGACAACATCACCACCGGCAAAAATGCCTTTTATATTGGTAGCGCCTGTTGCAGGATCTATTTCTATGGTACGGCTTTTGCTTAAAGACACCCCGGTCTCTTCTGCGAAAGAGATTTGTGTTGTTTGTCCGAGAGCCGTAATTACCATATCCACTGGCACGGGAAACTCAGACCCATTTACGGGAATTGGACGTCGACGACCGCTCGCATCAGGTTCGCCAAGTTCCATACGAATACATTCCATTCTTGAGAGCGTTCCATTGTCGGCATAAAATCGTACAGGCGTCACAAGAAACTGTATCTCTATGCCCTCGTTCAAAAGGGCTTCTATCTCTTCATACGCTGCGGGCATTTCGTCGCGGGTCCGACGATAGATAATGCTCACGTTTTCACAACCAAGCCGTTTTGCTGTTCTCGCACAGTCAACGGCTGTATTGCCCCCGCCTATGACGGCAACACATTTACCTATTGTGAGCAAATGGTCTATATTTACAGCACGAAGGAATTGTATGCCATCAATAATGCCGGAAAATTCTTCTCCTTCCACGCCTGGAAGTAACCCTTCGGGAGCGCCGGTACTGATAAAAACAGCATCATAATCGTTTATCAATGAGTCGATGCCCTTGCTTTTTCCGACCTCAACACCACATTGAATTGTAACACCCAGCTTCTCGATATAGTCGATCTCTTTTTTCAGTTCCGCCTTCGGCAATCTGAATTCCGGTATGGCATACCGCAACATTCCGCCCGGTTCCGGGAGGGCTTCAAAAACAGTTACATCATGCCCTTCAAGAGCAAGATCATGGGCGCAGGCAAGCCCTGCCGGTCCGGCCCCTATGACAGCCACTTGTTTACCTGTCTTTTGAATCTGAGGCATCACAAGGGAATTTGGATCAAAGCAATCAACAGCAAAACGTTTCAGATCACGAACGGCCAGAGAAGAATCAAACTGTCCCCTGTTACACGCCTGTTCGCAGGGCGCATAGCATACCCTGCCGCATACCGAAGGAAAGGGGTTTGTCTGCCTGATAAGCATATAGGCATCTTCAAACCTCCCCTCACTGATATGTTTGATGTATCCAAGCACGTTTGTATGGATGGGACATGCATCCATACAGGCAGCCTTGCACGGCCGGTCTTCCCGTTTATCAACAGTAGCCTTATTTGGTATGGCTTGCGGGAAGGGGATATAAATTGCCTTCCTCTCGCCGGTCCCCATGTTGAATTCGCTCTTCATTACTACCGGACACCCCGGAAAGCATGTGCCGCAGGCGGTGCACTTTTTGATATCTACGTAACGGGATTTCTTTAAGACAATAACTTCAAATCCGTTCCCGCTTTTCTTCACAGCCACCGGCTTTGCCCACGAAAAAAGGTCTATATTCTGGTGGAGGGCCACCTCTACCATCTTTGGCGAAAGGGTGCATGTGGAACAATCCAGTGTAGGGAAGGTTTTATCGAGCTGAATCATCCGTCCCCCTATGGATGGACCTTCCTCGAGCATGGTCACTTGAACGCCGCAGGCCGCAAGCTCAAGGGCAGCAGTTATGCCGCCAATGCCCCCGCCAACAACAAGTACCCGTTTCTCTTGAGAATATGTATCATTCATTCCGCAATCCGAAGTCAGAAATCTGCAAATTCAAATTATCCTTTCACTATATCTTTCAACTTATCCCGGAGCTTGTTTGCATCGCCGATTACGCCATAATGGGCATACTGGAATATGGGCGCTTCCGGATCTTTATTAACTGCTATAATACAGTCAGAATCTTTCATACCGGCTATATGCTGGAATGCCCCGCTTATGCCCATGGCGAGATATACTTTGGGTTTAACTGTTTTGCCGGAAGTACCGACCTGTTGTGCCTTGGGAAGCCACATTTTATCAATAACAGGTCGCGAGCCGGACAAAGTTGCCCTCAGCAGTCCGGCAAGCTCCTGATAATCGTCTATCTCGTCCTTATTCCCAATCCCTCTTCCCACGGAAAGGAGGAACTCGGCTTTGGTGATATCTATCTCTCCCTTTTCTTCCTCAACATACTCGATGAAGGATCTCCCTTCTGCAAGGGTAATGTCCTCAAGCGCGACGGTTTCAGCAGGACCTTTTTCAACAGCATGTTCTTTAAAGCTGCCGCTTCGCACGGTGACAACACAGGGGCCGCTTCCTGCCTGCCGGAATTCACCGAATATTTTATCCGAATAGTAGCTTTTGTAGAAAACGTTCGTTTCTTTATCAAAGCCGCTTACATCCGTAATAAGAGGCATATCGAAATGCCCCGCCACATAGGACGCAAGCTCAGCGCCTGACGATGAGTGTGTGAAGACGATCACATCCGGTTTCCCACGAGAAGTCATCACTTTTTCTAAAATTGTAATGAAATTCAGTGGGTTGAGAAATATCTCCTCTTGCACGGTTGCCTTGATAGCAATATTTACAAGATTTCCCTTCATTTCATAGGCGCCATCGGGCATGAGAAGAACGATGCTCTTTTGCAGGAGGGCTGCAATACCTATGGAATCCAGGTTTCTTTCTTCAAAGACCCCACGTCTTACTTCAGCTACAACCAGTGTATAGCTCATTGGTATACCCCCTTTTCCTTAAGAATTCCGATAAGGTCTTTACATATACCATCCATCTCGCCAGTAAGCATAGTTGCCCCACCCTTCCTGGCCGGGTAAACCCATTTTACAACCTCTATGCCGGGGTTCAGGTTATCTTCATACTCCTTTCCTTTAAAGAACTTGCGTTCTACCTTGGATGCCTTCCTTACACCCATAATGGAAACATATCGGGGCTCGTTAATCCCTGTCTGAATTGATATAACACAAGGGAGCATAACCTTCACTCTCTCCTGGAGACCACCTTCGAGTTCTCTTCTTGCTATAACGTGGTCACTTTCAAAGGCGTCGATACCGATAACCATAGATACGAAGGGAAGCCCCAGTTTGGCCGCGAGAATACCACCCATTGCACCGAACTGATCGTCCTCGGACTGTACACCCGTAAAGATCGCATCAAAAGGAACATTTTCTTTCTTCAGGAAATTCTGTATCACGGTTGCTCTTGCGCCGGGGTCGTGAAGTATCTGATCAATCTCAATGAGAAAACCGTCTTTTGCCCCCATAGCAATGGCCCTTCGCAAGACCTCGTCGGATTCTGCATCGCCGATGGAGATTGCTGTCACAGTTCCACTGGTTTTCTCAACAATCCTTACCGCCTCTTCAACTGCGTAATTATCCCAATCATTCACCTTGAAAGGAACCTTTGAAAGGTCGACTGCCCTACCCTCGTCAACAATCCGCAGTTCTTCTTCCTGTGTTGCCGGTACTCTCTTTGTAAAAACCAATAGATTCATTTTATAAAACCTCCATCAATATCTCGGATATCTCTTTCACTGCCAACCCTTTTTCAGTTGCCGGGTCTTCAAGTGTCATTACACAGAAGGGACAGCTTGTTGCCATTACTTCTGCCCCTTTTTCTATTGCTTCCAAAACTCTTATTTCGCTATTCCGTTGACAGGTTGTCTCTGCCTCGTAAAACATCCTTCCGCCCCCGCCTTCACAACAGAGGGATGTTTCCCTGGACCTTGAAAACTCAAGTAGTTCCAGACCTTCTATACTTTTGAGTATATCCCTTGGTTCATCGAAGATGCCATTTTGTTTTCCGAGAAAACAAGGGTCATGGTAAATCACTTTCTTGTTATAAGGTATTTTGGGGGCAAGTCGCCCCTCTTTTACCATACTTGCCAGTACCTCCGTGTAATGGGATACCTTGATGCCCAGATTGCCGTATTCCTTCTTCAGCGTGTTCATACAATGATGGGAAAGGGTTATAATCTCCTTAACCCCGTATTCTTTAAAAGCGGCAATATTCTCTTCCTGAAGCTCCTCGAAAAGACCTGACTCGCCTATTCGCCGTATCTCGTTGCCGCAGCATGCTTCCTCTTCCCCAAGAACACCGAATTCCAGACCTCCTTTATTGAGCATCTTTGCTACATTTACCGGTATAACCATGCACCTGGGATCATATGCCTGAATACAACATGTGAAAAGAAGCCTCTTTGACACGGTTTCACTTACATGAGGGACCTCGATATCAAGTTTTTCGAACCAGGATCCCCTTTTAGCCCGGGAACGACCCCACGGGTTCCTCTGAACAAAGGTATTCTCAAGGGCTTTTTGAATGGTTGCCGGTATGTCCCCTTCTTCAACCATGACAGACCTTACATCAATAATCATTTCTGATGGTTTTACATCTCTGGGACACCTGATGGTACATGCGCCGCATGATGTACAGTACCAGGGGATCGACTCTTCTATATGATGCTGGAACTGCTTTTTTCTCACAAGCATACGTATGTTGAAGGGGGTTCTTCCTGCCTCAGGGCAGCTCCCCGTACATTTTCCGCATTGGATGCATGTTAAAACCCTTGTTTGAGTCTGGCTGATCATATTTTCATACCTCTGCGTTTCAAATCAAATCTTCTTTAAAGACTCCCTTATAGCTTTTTTCAAAATTTTCCCCTGCGGGCTCTTGGGCAACTCTTTCCAGAATTCAACAGATTTCGGTTTTTTGTATCCGGCCAGATGCTCTCCGCAAAATTTGATAATATCCTCTTTTGTTGCAACGACCTCCTGTCTCAGGACAACAACAGCCTTCGGCACTTCACCCCAGTGTTCATCGGGGACGCCGATCACCGATACCTCAAGCACAGCCGGGTGTTTATAGAGTATTTCCTCGATCTCTCTCGGATATATATTGACCCCGCCGCTTATTATCATGTCATTTTTTCTTTCCACTAAATAGACGTATCCATCCTCATCAAGTTTGCCGAGATCGCCTGTATGAAGCCAGCCGTTTTTCAGCTTTTTTTCCGTCTCCTCCGGCATCTGCCAGTATCCCTTCATAACTGCCTCGCTTCTGCCGATTATCTCCCCTACCTCGCCGACAGCCACGTCTTTATCATCCTCGTCTACGATTCTGATCTCGTAATTAAGCGCAGGCTTGCCGGAAGAAGCAAGCCTCTTGATCTTTTTCTCATTGCCGTCAAGGATATGATCTTCAGGCTTTAATACTGTTGTAAAGGGTCCGCTTTCAGTCTGCCCGTACAACTGGGCAAAACCGCATGGAAAAACCTCAAGAGCTTTCTTGAGAAGCTCTACATGCATAGGCGCACCGGCGTATAGGATGAGCCGTAAATTGCTCAAATCATATTTTTTTACATCCGGTACCTGGAGAAGGCTATGAATCATGGTAGGCACCATCTGGCACCTCGTAATCCGTTCTTTTGAAATATATTCCAGAACCTGTTCAGGATTGAATCCCCCTTCCCGCCGGATGTAGAATGTGTTTGGCATATAAGAATGCCTGACAATATTGTCTTCGCAGGCCACGTGATACATGGGAAAGGTGATCAACACACGCTCGTCATACTCAACCCGTAGCTCTATTACGCTTGCTACAGCATCAGACATGAGGTGTCTATGCGTTCTCATCGCACCCTTTGCCTTACCTGTTGTGCCTGCAGTAAAGATGATGCTGAGCACATCTTCTTCAGATATTTTAATGTTGGGCTCAGAACTATACCCAATGGTAAGAATGTTTTTGTAATCCTCCATATAAGGGAACGTCGGGGTTTGGAGGCATATATAATGATCCATAGGATTTACATCCGGCCTGAGCGTATCTATCATCTCACCGTAGTCCTCATCCAAAAAAAGGAATTTAGGAGCCGAATAATTCAATATATCAAAAAGCTCGCCTTTTGTGAGATGGTTGTTGTAAGGGCAAAAGATACCTCCTGTTTTTGCTGCTGCAAAATATATTTCCATAAATTGATGGCAGTTATGAACAAGTACCCCTATGCGGTCACCTTTATTTAGCCCCTTATCTAATAGAGCGTTTGCCAGGCAATTGACTCTTTCGTTCAAAGTTTTAAAGTCCGTTGTTGCCTCTTCCGAGACAATGGCAGTTTTTGCAGGAAATTTATTTGCATTTCTTACAAGCATATCACCGATGACCATTATGATTTACCTCCTCTTGTTGTATGTATAAATGTGGCATGTCTATCTTATTTCATAAGTAAATTAGGCAGCCAGGTCACCAGTTCCGGAAAAACGAACAGCAATGCCACACAAAGGACCATAGAAATGAGAAAAGGATAAACACCTTTGTAAATAATGCCCATTGGTACTTTGGTTATATTCTTAACAATAAAAACACAGATGGCCACAGGCGGAATCACTGAACCAATACATACTGTAAGAGCAATCATAATGCCGGCCCATAAAGGGTCATAACCAAGTTTTAATACAATAGGAAAAAAGATCGGTGTTGCAAGGATCATAAATGCAAGGTCATCTATAAAGGAACCGCCTATAAGATATACTAAGAAAATGATAATCATTATCCAGACACGGTGTATCGGCAGTGCGGTAATCGTGTCGGCTGCTACCTGGGGAATTTGGGTAATGGCGATAAAATGGCCCAGTATCGCTGATGAAGCAATAAGCATAAGAACCATACATGCGGTGCGCAAAGATTCCTCAATAGATTTGATAAAGCCTTTGAAATTAATATCCCTTTTTAGAACACACAGAACAAGCACAGCGAATGCTCCGATGCTGCCTGCTTCCGTGGGCGTGAAAATCCCGTACATAAGGCCGCCTATCAATATGAGAAATATGACAATAGGCCATATTACATTGGGAACGGTCTTCCATCTTGCCGGCCAGTCATATTTTTCGCTTTTTGGTCCAATAGACGGATTGATTCCGCACCATCCGCAAATTACTACCATAAAAAGGAAAGATAAAATAAGCCCCGGTATTACGCCGGCCATGAAAAGCTTGCCTATAGACTGTTGTGTTACGATACCGAAGACTATCAGGGTCACGCTTGGAGGGAGCAGGATGCCGAGCGTCCCCACTGAAGCAACTATTCCGGTCGAAAGTTTTTTGCTGTAACCATATCTGTCCATCTCCGGAACGGCAACGCTTGCAAATGTTGCGGCTGTGGCAGCCACGGAACCGCATATTGCCTTGAACACGGTTGCGCCTGCCACTGTTGCTACGGCAAGCCCCCCCGGGATATGTCCTATAAATTTATGTGTAGTATCGAATAAACGTCTTGCAATGCCTGCATTAAAGGCAATCTGGCCCATAAGCACAAAAAGGGGTATGGCAGTGAGGCTGTAAGACGCGAGAGCATCAAAATAATCATTTGCCAGGAGGCTTATGGCAGTTTCAAAGTCGTTAAGCATGGCAAACCCTATGAAACCAACAATAGCCATACCAAAAGCAAGTTCAATGCCTGTTAGAAATACACATAAAAGTAAAAATAGCGCTATCATGCCGAACGTAATCTCATTCATGTTTATCACCTCCAAAAATCGCCTTAAGGACATCGGACAGGAGTACCAGGGACTCTATAAGGCCGCAAAGTGATAACAAGTATGCTACAGGATAATAGGGGACGTGTAAGGTAAGCGAAACCTCATGCGTTTTATACAAATCGTTCCCCTTTAAAAAAAACGACCATGTAAGGAGTATAAAGAACACGAAGCCTAATAGTTTTGTAAAAATTATGAATATCCTTTTCCAGAAATCGGAGAGATACTCCGTAAGTATATCAACATTTACGTGCGCACCCTCCAATGATGACTGAGGAAGAGACATACCTATAATCAGGGCTCCGGCAAAGGCTACCAACTCAAATGTTCCCGTAATAGGTTTCCCAAGGTAACGCATAATAACATCAACTACCGTAAAAAACATCATCAGGGCAAGTATTATCCCTCCGACGGAATTTGTGACTTTGCTGATCTTTAAGGTGGCGCTGAGAAATTTTTGCATTCTTTTACCTTCCTTTTTATGGTATTCGGGCTTATATACCCGGGGAGTGTTGTACCTGAACTCCCCGGGGTGAATTTTTAGAGTATTAGTGGTACTTCTTGATAGAATCTAAAAGAAATTTCACCGCCTCATCACCAGGCAAGCCCTTTTCCTTCGCATCCTTTATATATGCATCAACAAGGGGTTTGGAGCCTTTTTCATACCAACGGGCTTGTTCTTCTTTGCTTAGAGAAATAATTTTGACGCCTCTCTTTACCAGCCAGTCCTTGCCGTCTTTTGTAATGTCTGCCCACAACTTGCCGTACTTGTCTATGTATTCAACACTCATTTTATCCACTATTGCCTGGACATCAGGAGGAAGTGAGGCAAATTTTTTCTTGTTCATCATTACAATAAATACTGCTGAATATGCGCTGGTTACGTTCTCTGTAGAGTATTTTACATGTTCCCCTGTCCTGAAATTATGCAGTGCCTCATAACTTGACATCAACCCGTCAACAACGCCTTTTGCAAGGGCATCATACACATCAGGCATAGGCATTGCTACAGGAGCTGCGCCTATCAAGCCGACAAACTTTGCATTTGACCCGAAGCACCGTAGCTTCAACCCCTTTGCATCTTCAAGCTTTTCAACAGGTCTTGTTTTTGTATGGAGAAAACCGCCTGGCTGTCCATGGAATAGCAATACCTTCACATCATCGAACTCTTTTGGATTAAATTTCTTATAAAAGTCGTTTGCAATCTTGGTTGCTTCAGGTCCCTGCGGCCACCCGATAGGAAGATCGAGTACCTGTGAAAATGGAAATCTGCCCATTGTGTATCCGAGAACATGGTTGCCCACATCGGCAATTCCCTTCACAACGGCATCGTATGACTGTGCAGCAGGAACAAGCGTGCCTGCAGCATAGTAATTGACTTTGACTTTGCCGCCCGCCCGTTTTTCAAGATCTTTACCCCATTCCTGCAAAATGAGATCGTGCTTGCTTCCCACAGGGAACCAGTTAGCAATTTTTATTGTTATTACCTTTTCCTGTGCAAAGCTGACCGTTGCAGCCATACATGTAACTACGAAAAAAACAAATACCAACAAATGAATAATGCGAATCCGTTTCATAATACCCCCTTCTAAGATTTTATTTACTATCTGAACCAAGCAATTTTAATGCCACATTGAAAAACAAGTTAATTCACAACACATAGACTGAACCTTTTTCTATATTGTACCAATAAGATACAGCCTGTATCATATTGGTACAATGCTTACCGTCCTAACAGTCTCCTGCCGATAATCAATTTCTCAACTTCTTTTGTTCCTTCAAAAATCTCAAGGACTTTTGCGTCGCGCCAGTAATGACCGACATCATATTCTTCCAGTATACCATATCCTCCGTGGAGTTGTATCGCTTCATCGGAAACTTTTACTGCTATCTCTGCGGCGTACCATTTCGTCATGGCAATAAGCGCATGGTCTAATTCACCTTTATCCAATTTTGCGCTGGTACAATAAAGGAAGCTTCTTCCGGCTTCGACTAAAGTGGCCATCTCGGCTATTTTTGACTGTACTATCGGTGAGTCGGCAAGGGGGGCCCCAAACTGTTTTCTTTTACGCACATGACTTATCGCTTTCTCTAATGCTCCCTGAGCTGTTCCTATCCCGAATCCTGCTGCTTCCAAGCGGGAACGATTGAGAAATTCCATAATATTATAGAATCCCCTACCCTCCTTACCAAGTAGATTTTCCTTAGGAACTGTTACATCTTTGAAAGTAACCTCTCCTGTATCAGAGCAGCGTAGTGAAAGTTTATTTTTCAGTTTACTTGACTCGTAACCCGGCCTGTTAGTTTCTACAATAATAGTGCTGAAACGATCGTATTTTTTTTTCGCTTCAGGAGTAGTAATACAAAGAACGATAAGAAAATCTCCTCGATTAGCATTTGTTATGAATGTTTTGTTACCGGATATCACATATCCGCTGTCAGTTTTTCTTGCCATGGTTTTAACAGAAGACACGTCGCTTCCCGCATCTGGTTCCGTTATGGCAACACCCATCTTGGCTTCGCCTTTGCATACTAAAGGGAGATATTTTAGCTTTTGTTCTTCGCTTCCAATGAGGCTTATGAGTTGTGAACCGAAAAATGACGATGTTATCGAATGTGCAATGCCGCAGTCAATACGGGAAAACTCTTCACATATGAGGCTGTGATCTAAATACCCAAGGCCTGCTCCGCCGTATTTTTCATCTATAAAGACCCCAAGAAACCCTAAATCTGCAGCCTTTTTCCAGAGTTTTTCGTCGAACTCCTCCTTTTCATCCAGCTCCCGCGCCACTTCCATCAGTTCTCCTTCGGCGAACTCTCTTGCAGCTTTTCTTACGTCTTTCTGCTCTGGTGTCAGTTCGAACATCTGTCAGCCTCCCTTTTCTAAATGGTTTATAGAAAAAGTCAAAATGCAATAATCAGGCCATAAAACGAAATACCCCGCAATAATCTGCGGGGTATTGAACCTGATAAGGGATAGCTGTTATGATATATTACTCAATCAATCATGCTATAAAGTTTCCGGCGGCTTATACCAAGGAGTCTGGCAGCTTTGCTCTTATTACCATTGGTATGCTTAAGCACGTTTTCTATATGTTCTCTTTCTATATTATCCAGCCGCAGTATACCTCTACTCAATGCTTGTCTTTCCTTTCCGGCAGTAGCGGACAGAGTGTTCACAATACTTTGTGGAAAGTCATCACTGACAATCTCGCTTCTGCCCCCTGAAATCAATATTGCCCGCTCCAGCACGTTTGCAAGCTCTCTAACATTGCCTGGCCAGTGATAATCTATCAGAAGGTCCATGGCCTGGTTCGAGATCATCTTTTTTTTACCTCCTCTGGCATGTTTTTCCAAAAAATATTTAGTCAAAACAAGCAGATCGCTTTTTCGTTTACGAAGGGGCGGCACTTCAATAATAAAAGTATTAAGCCGGTAAAAAAGGTCTTTACGAAATCTGTTTGTTTCAATTTCTTCCTCAAGACTCTTATTTGTGGCAAAAATAAAGCGTACGTCTACTTTAGTCTCTTTTGTATCGCCAAGTTTCCTGAATGCTGAAGTCTCAAGGACCCTGAGAAGCTTTGCCTGGATTGCCGGGTTCATATCCGCCACTTCATCAACAAAAAATGTACCTTTATCAGCTATCTGAAGCAGGCCCACTTTGTCTGTTTGTGCTCCTGTAAATGCACCTTTTTTATACCCGAAGAGCTCACTTTCAAGAATGTTTTCCTGAAGGCAGCTTGAATTAATTGCTACAAAAGGATTTGAAGAACGTATAGAGAGGGTATGGATAGCCCTTGCTACAAGCTCTTTTCCTGTGCCTGTTTCTCCAAGCACCAAAACGGGCGCCGTAGAGGTGCTTACTAAGGAGATAAATTTTTTAACCTCCTTAATTTCTTTACTATCACCTATAAACCTGTCATGTAGTTCAACCCTTTGTAAATGCTCCTCGAGGACAATATTTTTTTCTTTCAGTTGTTTCTTTTCATATGCTTTAAGTATCACGGTATGCAACTCTGAAAGCTTACAAGGCTTTGTGAGGTAATCGTATGCACCGAGCTTCATTGATCGTATAGCTGTATCAACCGATGCATTGCCCGTAAGCATGATTACTTCTGTGGTAGGTTGCATCTCCCTTAACCTGCCCAGAAGTTCAACACCATCCATGTCAGGAAGCATTATATCAAAAAGTCCAATGTCTAAAATTTCCTGCTTCATTATAGGAAGAGCCTCGTGGCCGTTTAATGCGGTGAAGACCTCCATTCCTTCCTTGGAAAGCTTTTTTTTGAATGCTTCTACAAGCTGATGTTCATCATCAACAATAAGAATGCGTATCATCAGGCTATTTTTCTCCTCTATGTATAAAATATCCAGGCAATGTGACTTTGAAGAAGCTCCCCCTTCCAAGTTTGCTCTCTACCTCAATATTTCCACCCATCCTGTTTAAAAATTCATAACACAACGTGAGGCCCAGCCCAACACCTTTGCCCGCGTCTTTAGTCGAGAAAAAAGGCTCAAAAATCTTGTCTATGAGGTCATCATGAATACCAACACCGTTATCTTCAATTTCTACCTTTACTGTGTTGTCAATCGGATAAGCTTTTACCCGTATCACTCCACCATCTCTTCTTCCAACAGCATCCACTGCATTTTGAAAAATATTCATAAAAGACTGCTTCACGGCATTTAAATCTCCTTTGACATGAAGTATGCATGGGGCAATATCTTTGTACAGGCGAATGTTTAATTTTTTAAAGTTTATTTGCTTCAGGAGATCGTTCAAACATACATTCAAATCTATTTCCTGAACTTCAAAATCTTTTTTCTTCGTCAGATCGATCATATCTTTTATGATATTTTTGCACCGGAATGCCTGTTCCTGTATGACATCCAAATATTCACGAAGTTCAGTCATTTCGTCTTCTTTTGCATTACCGCCCTTGAAGCCCTGGAACAATTCGCAGGCAAGCTCAGAATTGGCAGCAATTGTAGCAAGAGGATTGTTAAGCTCATGGGCAACGCCTGTCATAAGTCTTCCTATGACCGATGTCTTTACATCCTGAATTGACTGGATTTTTGCCTTCACTTTCTCGGTGTTATCCTCTATTATACACAAAAGTCCCTCTACTTTCCCATTTTTGCTTTTCAGAGGCACTCCACGGAAGTGAATATATTGACCCTGATCACCCCGATAGGTCGTAAAGGGAAAATCCTGCAGCTCAAAAGGTTCACCATTGAGCCCCTTCTTTATGTGCTCAGCAAGACCGCATCTAACCGTGTAAGTGTTTTGAAGCCAGTTAAAACGTAAGAGTTTCTCTTCAGCCTCAGCGCCTAAACCGGAAAGGGCAGCTAATGCAGGATTTACACTCATAAATTTTCCATCCCTGTCTATCGTAAAAATGGCTACAGGTGCATTATCAATAATGGCTTTATTAAAATCGTTCAGACTCCGCAATGCTTCTTCTGTCTTTTTTTGATCGGTAATATCCTGAACAGTCTCAATGATAAGAGTCTCGTCCTCCACTCTACCCTTCCTGAGAGGTGCAGTGGTAATAAGGTAATGCCTTGATTTTCCTTTATGCTTACTCTTTATTTCCGTATGTTCCAAGCGGCCGCTCTTAAGTGTTCTCAAAGCCGGACAGTTGCTGCATGGTACTCTCCTTTTGAATATCTCTCTGTAGCAGGATGTCTTTCCGGATTGAAAAATACCCTCTTCTTGAGACCAAATCGCTATTCTTTCGTTTTTCCACTGAATTTTCCGTCCTCGGTCAAGAACGTAAACTTCCATTGGCAAGGAATCAAGAATGGACTGTACGATATTGAAATCTATGTTAGGATCAAATTTCATGCTTGATTCACATTAATGTATGGTATTTTTCATTTACATAAGCCATGGCTTCGCCTATTGCTTGCGCCGTTTTGTCCAGATCTTCTTCAGTGTGTCTGTAGCTGATATACGCATGATGGTGCGGGGTGAAAAAGAAACCCCTGCGGATAAGTTGGGTGTAAAAATCATCGCGTCTGGCTTTCTGAGTATTTGCCTCATCTTTCTTGAAGGTTATTAAAAACATCGGAGCAACACCGGACAACTCTGCCCCGACATCATACTTGTCAATAATGTCCTGGATTTTTTTCAGAAGACGGCCGCCTTTTTCCCATATGTTTTCAAGGACTTTGTCACGTTCCAGAATTTCGATGGTTTTTAGCGCGGCGATATAACCGTCACTGTTCGGAAAGAAGGTGGAAGAAATAAAAAGCTTGGATTCTGCTGCCATCATCACGTTTTTCTTTCCGGTAACAACGCTAATTGCATATCCGTTGGCCATACCCTTTCCAAGTACCGTTAAATCAGGCGTTACTCCATAAAGTTCCTGCGCTCCACCCATTCTAAGCCTGAAACAGGTACGCACTTCATCGAAAACCAGAACAGAGCCATACTTGTCGGAAAGTTCTCTTACACCTTCGAGAAATCCGGGTGCCGGTACCTGCATCTTCTGATGGAGAGGATGTCCAAAAGGGGTCATAATTATGGCGGCTGTCTCATCGCCATGTTTTTTCATGAGGTCTTTAAGCTGGTCAAGATCATTATAATGGAATTCATATACATCCTCATAGAATTTTTCAGGGATGCCCCCTTTCATCTCTACGCACCAGTCATGCCAGCCGTGGTAGCCACATCGCATGACTTTGGTCCGGTTTGTGTGCGCCCTTGCGATACGGATACTTGCCGAAGTAGCATCGGAGCCGGTCTTTAAAAAGATGCTCATCTCAGAGCTGGGGATCAGTACGTTCAACTTTTTAGCAAGTTCATTCTGATAAGATTGTGTGAGCGAAAAGCAGAAACCTTTATCTTTTATCTGTTTTATCACTGCATCATCAACCTCTTCTTCCCTGTAACCCAGGATAATAGGTCCGTAGCCACATAGAAAGTCAATAAACTCATTTCCATCAACATCGGTTAATCTACATCCCTTGCCGTACTCGAGGAAAATAGGATACTCTCCTATAATAAAATCCCCAGGTTTTCTTGCACCCAGAACCCCACCAGGAATCAACGTTTTTGCCTCTTCAAAAAATTCCTGACTTTTTGTTATATTGAGTTTTTGAATATCTTTCATATATCCTCCTGTTGTAACCGTAACAGTCAGTTATTATTGATACTTTCAATAAACATTTAAAGTGTTAAAAATGTTTTAACACTTTAAATAGCTTAAATATTTTCTAAAGTGTCAAAATGGATGTTATCGTTTCTGTTTGATGTATCCTGGCACCTCTTTGTAGCAATGCTGAGAGGAATTTTTCCGGATCTATGCAACCCTCAGGGGCTACTACTCCTTTTACCTTCACATCACCGGCAAACATCATCAACGCAGCGATCGAAGCGGGAAGTCCTGTTCCTGGCGCCATCCTGCCCACTATATCGGCTGTATATGTTACCTGTTTTCCTTTTCTCTCACCCTTTACAATCACTTTCAAGCCGGAAGCAAGGGGTCCCTTATCTCTGTTATTAGGAATTGTTTCCCAAAGCTTCAAAGTCAGATCATAAGGTACTACCCTTGTTCCCCTAACCTCTACCGGTTCCGTACCGAGAAAACCTGTCTCTTTCTGCTCTTTAATCAGCTCATCTACCCATGCCGGTATCAACGCACCTTTAATAACTACCTTCTTCAAGCCTTCAATGTAACGGGGTATTGTTATTGGCTGTGGATGACCCACATAGCGAACCTTGCATGTACCAAGAGGTTCAAGGAACGTAGCTATCTCTTCGCCGGTACCACCATCTACATATTCCAGCTTCCCATCCAGAAATTGAGGAATTTTACCTGTAACCATATGGAGACTATGATCCCAGGCTGCGCCTGCAAGTTCGGCGATACTTACGACCCAGAATAAGTGAATCTCGTCAACACGATCCAGTTGGTTTGCGTACCATTTAACTATTACATTGTTTGTTCCTGGATCCGATCCCATTCCAGTCAGGACGGTTATCCCCGCTTCCTTGGCGGCATTGTCTATGTCAGAAGAGGAAAAAAGAATAGGGACAGCCTCATAGTCATCACAAATATCAATATAGTTGACCTTTGCTTCGACGGCTGCCCTGGCAACCGCAACCGCCGTTTTATAAAATGGTCCTGCGCAGTTGATAACTACATCGGTATCCTTAATTGCTGCAACCATGCCTTTATGATCATTTACATCAATCCTGATTAGTGATACTTTTTTACTGGCGCGCAACTTATCATTTACTCTATGCGGGTCTATATTTATGTCACCAAGAATTACTTCGTTGATCTGCTCCTGTTTAATAAGATCCCGGGCAACTCCCTGTCCCATGCCACCTGTTCCACCTATTACTAATGCTCGCATTCTCATTCCCACCTTTAAATTATAATTTTATATATCCAAATATATACTATCGCTTATTTATATCGAAATCCCCTTCGAGAAGTTCGGTAAGCACACCGTGGAGCTTGCTTGGATGATGTACGAAGGCATATCTATTTCCAAAAAGCTCTCTTGGTTCATCATCAATAAGCTCTTTGCCTTTTTTTCTCAGTTCCTCTAATGCATTATCAAGATTATCTACTTTATACGATATAAGAAATGCACCCTCCCCTTTGCTATCTATGAACTTTGCAACGTCTCCATCAGGTGAAGTAGATTCCATAAACTCTATAGCCACCTCACCTATATAATACCGTGCTACTTTTATCTTTTCTGATTCTGCAATATATTCAAATGCCGGTATTAACCCAAAATCTTCTTTATATACCGTTTTTGTTTCTTCAAGGTCTTTTACTGCAAAACATATATGGTCAATCTTTTCTATCTTCATTCCTTCATCTTTTTCCTTTTAAGCCTGTATCTCGTTAATTGTATCTTGTATTTCTACGTTTCACGCTTCACGAATGACGCTTCATGGATTTTGTTCACCTTTTTTCTTTTCCTCAATAGCCTTTAATATTTTGTCGGGCGTAAGCGGAAAATCTTTTATATTCACACCAATGGCATTACAGATAGCGCCACAGTAGGCCTGGGCCGCACTCATAGCAACTGACATACCTGCTTCTTTTGCTCCATAAGGTCCATTTGGATCAATTGTTTCAACTATTATATCATTTATTTTTGGCATATCGGTTGCCAGAGGCACCATATAATCAAGCTGGTTCGGGTTTAATACCCTGCCGTTATACCAGAGTATGTATTCGCTAAGCATACCTCCCTGACCACCCATCGCTACCCCGCCTTCAAACTGACCTTCAATGACTTTCGGGTTAAGGGCATACCCTACATCCTGTGCTGCCGTTACTTCGAGTACATCAACCTTGCCTGTCTCCGGGTCTACCTTTACTTCCGCAATAACTGAACCAAAAGAAAATGTTTCCGAAAGCTGACCGGATGGATTTTCCACCCATTCACGTCTGCTATCTACCTTCGGCCAGTAAGTGCCTTCTCCGCTTATAGACTCACCTCTACCCAGAGCCATCCTGACTACTTTAGACATTGAGATTGATTGCTCCGGATTATTAATTACAAAGATCTTTTTATCTCGCAAGTCAAGTTGATCTGCACTAACTTTCAGTACCTCTGAGGCAATCTTCAGAAGCTTCTTCTTTGCATCCTGAGCAGCAAGCCTTACAGCGTTTCCACCGATAAATGTCTCACACATTGAATAAGATCCAGGGTCGCTTGGTGTAACCTCTGTGTCAGCACTTATTAGCTGAACATTATCCAAGGCAAGTCCCAGCTCTTCGGCAGCAATTTGCACTATCATACTGTCGTTTCCCTGACCGTTGTCAACTATGCCGGTTATTACACTGATACCCCCTTCTTCATTAAATTTAATAAATGCCTGAGAACCTCCCCTTATCCCCATAGGAAATCCTGTTTGAACAGAATTACAACCTATGCCTATCCCATGATAGGGGAGTAGCTTTCCCCACTTTTCTTTCCATTTTGCCTTTTCTGATGTTTTAAGTATTGCCTCTGTCATACCACAACTTGCTATATATGACTTTGTTGAGGTATATTCGCCTGTCTTCCTTACGTTGTTAAGGCGCATTTGAACCGGATCAAGCCCAAGTTCCTGACCTATCATATCAAGCTGTAAGTCAATTCCGCAAGCAAAGGCCCTGCCGTGGGTGCGGAACATCCCCCTGATAGGTTTGTTTGTAAAAATTCTGTATCCATTATAGCGCACATTATCCATACGATATGCCTGTTCCATACATAAAAAGGGAACGCTGACAGCAATTGGGCCTGTGCTGCTGTATGCCCCGCCATCCATATGACAGATAATATCCCTCGATAATACCCTACCTTCTTTGTCGACACCGGTTTTAATTGTAGCAACCATGGAGTGAGCCTGCCGGGTCGCTATCGAGTTTTCTTCGCGGGTATAAACAATTTTTACAGGTCGTTGAGCCTTTTTTGCAAGAAGTGCACATATTACATCGGCAGGAGAAATCTCCGAACGGCCCCCAAAGGCACCGCCAATCCTTATTTTACGAACTCTTACTTTATTAAGAGGAATTTTCAGCACATTTGACAGTGGTTTGGCTTTTAGATGAGGTCCTGCATTGGGCATCCATATCTCAAGATTGCCTGACTGGTCAAAATGTGCTGCTACAGCGTATGGTTCACCCTGAAAGTACGAATCTTCAGGGGCCATAAATGTATCTTCGCGAAGATAATAAGATTCTTTGAATCCTTTTTCTATATCACCAATATCAATATTTACATGTATATTTATATTACCGGGATTGTTTTCATGGATCAGAGGAGCGCCCGGCTTTAGAGCAGATTCAATATCAAACACAGCCGGAAGCTCTTCATATTCTACCTTGATAAGTTTTAAAGCCTCAATAGCAGTGTCTTCATCAATGGCAGCAACTGCAGCTACTTCTTCGCCGACATACCTGACTTTATCTGTCGGCAGGAACTGCTGATCTTGCGTGTAACGAAAAACACCCCATTTGTCACCGGATGTGTCCCCTGAAGTAACAACGGCTTTTACACCAGAGAGATTTTCAGCGTTGGATGTATCAATGCGGATGATCCTGGCATGCGGGTATGGTGATCTCAATATCTTTCCGACAAGCATCCGGGAAAGTTTTATATCTGCCGAAAAAATTGCCTCTCCAGTTGCTTTTGAGGTTACATCAACCCTTTTTATACTTTTTCCAATGAGAGAATACTTTTCCATATCTTTAGCTCCCTTCTGTAGACATAGCTTTTACAGCTTCAACAATCTTTGCATATCCTGTGCAGCGACAGATATTGCCGGATATAGCATGTCGTATTTCTTCTTCATCAGGGTTAGGGTTATTCTTCAAAAGTGAGTATGCAGTCAATATCATTCCCGGGCTGCAAAAACCACATTGTATAGCGTGATGTTCAATAAAAGATTCCTGAATAGGGTCAAGCTTTTCACTACCTGATAAACCTTCAATTGTTGTGATTTCTTTGCCTTCAGTCTCTGTCACAAGGAGTATGCATGACCGTACAGGGAGTCCATCCAACAGAACCGTGCAAGCGCCGCATACACCCTCTCCACAGCTTTCCTTTGTTCCAGTAAGACACAGATCATCTCTTAGAATTTCAAGCAACGTGCGGTTCGGGTAAGTTGTTATGCTATGTTCTTCATTATTTATTTTCAATAGAATGGTCTTTTTGTCCATAACTAATACCCCCTTTTTAAATCTTGAAAGGCATTCTTAAGGGATCTCTTTGTTACAACCTTTACCATTTTTCGTCGATATGTTGCCGGAACAGATAAGTTATTTATCATTTCTGACAAATTGTCAGCAAGATTTGCAACCTCATCCATATCTTCAGCAGAAGGATTTCTACTTTTCAGGCATGATGATGCATTTTCAATTATTTTTGGAGCAGAAGCAGCAGCACCGATAACAATTCTCGCATTGTCTAAATTGCCATCTTTATCTTCTGAAAGAAATACAGCCGTTGAAACCAGAGGATATTCCAAACCCTTTCTGATTCTCAATTTTTCATATGAAGAGCCGTATTTTGCATCAGGCAGAGGTATGATAAATTCAGTCAGCAGTTCGTTATCTTCAATTAAAAAGGGGTTCTCACCTTTACCTGTAAAGAAATCTGATAGTAAAATAGTACGAGAAGAGTTATTTTTCTCCAATTTCACCTTTGAACCTAAGGAAATTAATGAAGGCGCCATATCGCCCTGATATACGCTGAAACAACGCTTTCCGCCCCTGGCTGCATGACAAATGTTGCCTCCGGCCTTGAAACATGGCTTAAGGCCATTTCTGAAAAGCTCTGACTGATTGTAATATAAGCAACGTGTATTTTGAAGTATGTTTCCCCCAATAGTAGCTCTGTTCTGTATTGGAGGGGCTGCCAATAATTGAGCTGCCTGTGTAATGCCTTTAAACTTTTCATTCATTAAAGGAGATTGCAGAATCTCTTTTATGGTAGTTGAACTTTTAATAATCACTTCATTTTTTCTTTTTTCAATACCCTTTAATCCTTTGATTTTATTCAAACTCATCAAATATGAAGGTGCTGAAAGACCAAGCTTCATCATAACAACAACTTCAGTCCCCCCTGCAACAACTTTTAATTTATTTCTATATTTATCAAGTGTCAATAATGCCTTTTTCTTAGAACCTGGCTCTAAAATATTAAAAGTTGGCATTCTCATAAGGGACCTCCTGTTTTGACTACTTTACAATCATTTTTATAACTTCTTGACAGTAGCCACTGATATCTAATATACTTAAATCAAAAAAATTAACGTATATCGTATACAATATGTCTAAAACTATATTTTATTATTTTTTTTGTCAACTAAATATTTTTAATCAAATTATTTATGATAAATAATGCTATTAATAATGATATTGAGAAGTTGTACAATCTATTTGAGGTAAAACTTGAATTTATAGCAGATAACCTCTTACTATCAAAAACAAATAATAATGACAACATATTGTTAAACGTACAGGCAGTTATAGAAAAAGTATTTATAATTTCCGCCATGAAAATTTCGAATGGCAACATCTCAAAGGCTTCTAAACTCCTTGGAATAAACAGAAATACACTAAGCAAAAAACTCAAAGAACTTAAAGCTGCAACCAATATATAACCAGCCCATCACCAACTATAGCCAGTGGTTTCCAACGTGTTAAACATAGGTTGTTTAATAAATTTGACCGCAGCAGTCCACAAAAACTGGAGAAATCTTTGCCTTTTTCTATTCTTTTGTATATTTTGAGATAAGATCTCCTAATTCTTTTGTTCCCATACCCATTTTACCAGCATCAAGAGATTTTATATTATTTTTTAAAGCCCTTTGGACCGATATATCTATTAATTTTGCACCTTCCTCTTCCCCAATAAATTCAAGCATCATGCCACCAGAAAGTATGGCAGCAAAAGGATTAATTATATTCTTACCTGTATATTTTGGAGCGGAACCGCCCATAGGCTCAAACATTGATACACCTTCAGGATTTATATTTCCGCCGCAGGCTATGCCTAATCCACCCTGAATAATTGCACCAAGATCTGTTATTATATCTCCAAACATATTATCGGTAACAATAACATCGAACCATTCGGGATTTTTAACCATCCACATACATGTAGCATCTACATGGGCATAGTCTGTTTTTATGTAGGGATATTCCTCTGCTACTTCATTAAATGCCCTTTCCCACAGATTGAATGCATATGTAAGCACGTTTGTTTTACCACATAAAGTCAATTTATTATTTTTATTACGTTTTTTTGTATATGCAAAGGCAAATCTGATGCATCTTTCTACCCCTTTTCTTGTGTTTATAGATTCCTGTATTGCAACCTCATCTTTTGTACCTTTTTTCAAAACACCGCCTGCCCCGGTATACAGCCCCTCTGTATTCTCTCTGACGACAACAAAATCAATTTCTTTTGGTCCTTTGTTTTTTAACGGTGTATCAACACCTTCATATAATTTTACAGGTCGAAGGTTAATGTACTGATCAAGTTCAAATCTTATTTTTAAAAGGATATCTTTTTCTAATATTCCCGGTTTTACATCCGGGTGTCCCACAGCTCCAAGATACAGGGCATCATGCTGCTTCATTTCACTGAGGATGCTATCAGGCAGGGTTTCACCTGTTTTTAGATACCTTTCTCCACCGATATCATAATAACTGTATTTCAATGAAAATCCCAGCTTGTCTGACACGGCATTTAAAACTTTGACACCTTCTGCCACTACCTCAGGGCCTGTTCCATCGCCCGGTATTACACCAATATTATATGTTTTAGACATCTTTCCCTCCTGATTTATTGATTATGAATTAAAATGAAAAGATATGAATAAGTATTTTTTACTTTTCATTTATTTATCAAAGCTTTCCTGCCAATATCTCTTCGATATTGCATACCTTCAAAATTTATGCATGATACAGCTTCATATACTTTTTTTATTGCATCTTCATATGTATTGCCAATAACAGTAACTCCTAAAACTCTGCCCCCTGATGTAAAAAACTCGCTTCCTACCTTTTTTGTCCCTGCGTGAAAAACCATAATATCTTCTTTGTTTTTCAGGTCTTCAAGTCCATTTATAATCTTCCCTTTCTCTGGATTTTCGGGATACCCCTCAGACGCCAATACTACACATATTGATACGCCATCTCTCCACTCAATATTTTTTATGGTATCCAATTTGCCTTCTGTACATGCAAGAAGGATCGGAACAATGTCACTCTTCATTTTAAAAAGTATGGGCTGTGTTTCCGGGTCTCCCATCCTTACATTGAATTCAAGGACATTTGGGTTGCTGTTCTCTGACAACATGAGACCGCCATACAACACACCCTTATAGATTATGCCTTCGTTCCTCAACGCATTAACTGTTTTACTCATGACTTCTTTATCTATTTTTTCTTCAAGGCTCCGGTTTATAAAGGGAATAGGTGTATAAGCGCCCATACCGCCTGTGTTAGGCCCTTTATCATCATCAAATAAGGATTTATGGTCTTGAGAAGGCAGCATTGAAAGAATAGAATTGCCGTCAGTAAAGGAAATGTATGAAGCTTCAACACCAGGCAAAAACTCCTCAATAACAACTTTAGACCCTGCATCCCCATGGATACGTTCGACCATTAAATCTTTTAATACCTTCTGTGCTTCCTCTTTATTTGTTATGACATAAGCCCCCTTCCCTGCACATAATCCGTCTGCTTTTATCACAAAAGGTGGCGTCAAGCTATCAAGGTATGTCCGTGCATCGGTATAGTTTAAAAATACTCTGAAGGAAGCGGTTGATACTTTGTATTTATCCATCAAGCCTTTTGCAAAAACCTTGCTTGTTTCAAGCAGCGCCCCTTTTTGGCAAGGGCCGAATATGGGGATACCGCTTTTTTCGAAGGCATCCACAATGCCCATGGCTAAGGCATTTTCAGGCCCAACAACAACAAGCCCGATTTCTTCTTTTTTTGCAAAAGCTATGACATTCTCTGCATTGGTTATGTCCATCTCAATACAATCGGCAATTTCAGAAATCCCACCATTTCCGGGAATGCAAAAAATAGCGTCTACATATTGTGACTGTGATAACTTCCAAACAAGGGCATGCTCCCTACCGCCGCTGCCTATTACAAGAACTTTCATAAATATTTTTCCTTCACGTTATAGAGTGTGATCTATTTTATTCCAGACAAATATGTATAGATAGCGCTGTCATAATCAGATGTAAAGAAAAAAACTTTCTTTGCCAGATAAAACCTTAAATCTTCTGTTGTCTCACCGTTATTTTGATTCATATTTTCTATTATTTTTGGATAATCTTCAGGATCAACAACAACAGTAACGTATTTGTAATTCTTTGCCGCTGCTCTTATCATAGAAGGACCGCCTATATCAATATTCTCTATGGCTTCTTCGAAAGTACAACCCTTACTTACAACCTCCTTAAAAGGGTACAGATTTACGACTATCATATCTATATGTTTTATGCCAAGAGACTCCATCGCATTTTGATGTTCATCGTTATCCCTGATATTTAGAATTCCTCCATGGACTTTCGGATGCAGTGTTTTTACCCTACCGTCCATAATTTCAGGGAATCCGGTATATGCACTGATTTCTATGGGATTAATGCCGATTCCATCGAGATATTTTTTTGTGCCACCAGTTGAAAGTATCTCTATACCGTAGCTTTTTAAAAAAGGTGTTAACTCCGACAGACCGGATTTGTTGGATACACTAATAACCGCTCTTTTTATTTTCATAAATCCCTCCCTTATACTTTCTTGGTTAGCCGTGCTTTCGTCTATATTTCCAAAATAGTTGTAAATATTTATTATTAATCATTTATCATGTAAAATATGTTGTCTTCAAAGTGAAACTGTTTTATTTTTCCTTCGACTTCCATAAGACTGAGACTGCTTTTTACCCTGTGCTCCGGTATGCCTGTAATTTTCACTATATCATTCAGTGTTAACGGTCTTCTTTTTAGTATATCCAAAACCATTTCCGACCAGTTGTCCTCCACGTTCTTTTTAACTTCTTTTTCGAAATTGCATATGACTTCACATCCATAGCCAAAATATTTACTGATTCTATCAAGTTCTGCATGATTGATCCCATCTATCGTGTTGTCAGTCGGGGGTCTGATAACGGTATTTAGTTGCACTTTTTCAACACCAAGGTATTCAACAATCTTTTTTAGTCTTCCCAGCTCTTCAATACTGTCGTTTACATTTTTAATCAGCATAATTTCAAGCCAGATATTGCCTGTATAAGTATCCCTGAATTTTTTCATACCTTCAATGATTGTACTAAGTTCAATCAAGGTATGAGGTCTGTTGATATATCGGAATATGTCTTCGCTTGCTGCATCAAGTGATGGCAAAACAACGTCTGCCATACTAAGGTTATCCCTTATCTCTTTATCATTCAAAAGTGATCCGTTTGTTATAACTGCTACAGGAACATCTAAGTTTTTCTTAATCTCCCTAATCATCCACCCGATATCTGAGTTTAGAGTAGGCTCTCCAGACCCGGAAAACGTTATATGATCAATATGGCTTAGCTGTTTTGCCTTATTGATTATTTCCTCAACTATTTCATAGGCATCAAAGAAGCTTCCTCTCTTAATTTCCTGATTTGTTGTTTTTCCAATCTGGCAATATATGCAGTCAAATGTGCAAATTTTTCTTGGAATTATATCTACACCCAACGAAAATCCAAGCCTCCTGGAAGGAACTGGTCCAAAAGTAAATTTACCCATGCAATGATAATAAACGATTGGTAGAAAAATTTAAATATAATTTATACATTCCATGATGAAAAACGTTTCAAATTAATAGAGACCTGTGCTAAAAAATATAGGCAAGATTGACTTTATTTTTGCAAATATAGTATCATTAAAAAATGGGCGGTTAGCTCAGGTGGTTAGAGCGCTGGTCTCACATACCAGAGGTCGTAGGTTCGAATCCTATACTGCCCACCATTTAACAACCAGGGGGCACAATGTCCGGACATAGCAAATGGAGTTCAATTAAGCATAAAAAAGGCGCAGCCGACGCAAAACGTGGAAAAATATTCACAAAACTTATCAAAGAAATTACTACAGCAGCAAGGATTGGTGGTGGTGACCCTGAATCAAATGCGAGACTTCGAACTGCCGTTTCTCAGGCAAAAATTGAAAATATGCCAAGAGATAACATTGAAAGGGCAATAAAGAAAGGAGCTGGCGCCCTTGAAGGTGGTGAGAGTTATGAAGAGTATACATATGAAGGGTATGGCCCCAGTGGTGTAGCCATCCTTGTCGAAGTGTTAACTGATAACAAAAAGAGGACAACTGCAGATGTTCGTCATGTTCTCACGAAGTATAATGGAAACCTTGGTGAATCAGGTTGTGTGTCTTGGCTGTTCGATAAAAAGGGATATATATCCTTTGATAAAAATAATGTGGATGAAGATAGAATTATTGAACTTGCCCTTGAGACGGGTGCAGAAGATGTTGCCTCAAATGATAACGAAATAGAAGTAATAACAGATGTTACAAATTTTGAAACCATAAGAAAGATGTTTGAATCAAACAATATAAAATATACTGTTGCAGAAATCAGCATGGTACCTCAAACGTCCGTAAAGCTTGAAGGAAAAAATGCCGATTCAATGTTAAAATTGTTGGAAATGCTTGAAGATTCTGATGATGTACAAAAGGTATATGCTAACTTCGATATCTCTTTTGAAGAAATGGAAAGATTAGCTGGCGGCAAGTAGCTTAAGTGATCATCCTTGGCATAGACCCAGGTTTAGCAAGTACAGGTTTTGGCGCGATAAATTGCAGTAGTCAATCCACTTCCCTTTTGAAATGTGGATCTATAAAAACATCTCAGAATATACACATTTCAAACAGGCTGTTTCAGATATACAACGACATGAGCTATCTCATCGATACTATAAGTCCTGATATTATTGCCATCGAGAATGCCTTTTCTCTTATAAGATATCCCCGGGCCGGTATTTTGTTGGGAAGTGTACTGGGTATTATATATTTGCTGGTTTCACAAAAAAAGCTAAAGATAGTTGAGATTACACCAAAAGAGGTAAAAAACGCCTTAGTTGGATATGGTAGTGCAAACAAAAAACAGGTCAGCGAAACAATTCAAAAAATACTACATATAGGCGAAATTAAGTCTTTCCATGCTTCAGATGCCTTGGCAATTGCATTAACTGCATTTTACAGAGAAAGTCCCTTGAGGCTTCGATGATATCATATCTTGAAGGAAAACTGAAAAGGGTATACGATGATCGCCTTATTCTCCTTGTTGACGGTATCGGATATGACATCATGGTTCCCATTTATGTACTGAATGAAATAAAAAAAACCACTAAAACAGATGATGAGCTAAACCTTTATATTTCTTATAATCAAACAGAGAGGCAGCCAAAACCAATCCTTGTAGGCTTTAAAAACGAACTGGATAAAGAATTTTTTGAGTTATTTATCTCTGTGGAAGATATAGGCCCTGCTGCTGCCATAAAGGCAATTGCAAGACCTGTAAGGGAAATTGCTCGTGCTATTGAGGATAAGGATGTAAAAACCTTAAAACAATTAAAAGGCATAGGCGAAAGGAAAGCTGATAAAATTGTAGCCACCCTTAAAGGAAAAACTGCCAAGTACGCACTAATACCGGAAACAAGATTGCCTGCCGATATCAAAGAAGATTTCAGAAAAGAGGTCGAAAGCGTACTTGTTTCTCAATTAGGACATAAATTAACAGAGGCACGTAAAATGATTGACGAGGCTATGAAAATAAATCCATCCATAGGTTCTTCCGAAGAATTATTTGAAGAAGTGTATAGGGGCCAAAGACGTTGATTAACGAGGAAATTAATAACTATTCAGAGGTAATGCGCGAAGACAATGCGCTGGATAATGAACAAAATATTAACTTAAGGCCCAGGCTGCTTTCAGAATATGTAGGCCAGGAAATAATTGTTGAAACACTCAAAATTGCTATAGAGGCAGCATTAAAAAGAAATGAACCTTTAGAGCATATCCTCTTTAACGGTCCACCGGGATTGGGAAAAACTACACTTTCACATATAGTTGCAAATGAAATGGGTGCGAGAATCATAACATCTTCGGGGCCGGCACTTGAAAAAGGTGGGGATTTGATGGGGCTTCTTACCCATTTAGAGAATGGCGATGTCTTTTTTATTGACGAAATTCATAGAATACCCAAGGTTGTGGAAGAATTTCTCTATCCGGCTATGGAGGATTTTGCAGTAGATTTTATATTTGACAAAGGTGTGCATGCAAGGACTCACCGATACAAACTTGAATATTTTACCTTAATTGGAGCGACGACAAGGGCAGGACTCTTGTCTTCTCCGTTAAGGGAACGTTTTGGCATTACAAGAGATCTTGATTTCTATAATGAAAGAGATCTTGTACATATTGTTAAGCGTTCTGCTTCAATATTAAAAATTTCCATAGATGATGATGGAGCTTTTGAAACGGCAAAAAGATCGAGAGGAACACCAAGGGTTGCCAATAGACTTCTGAAAAGGATTCGTGATTATGCACAAGTCAGGGCAGACGGAAATATAACAAAAAATGTTGCAGTAAATGCATTAGCCTTAGAAGGTATAGATGAATGCGGACTTGGAAAATTGGATAGAAAACTATTGCGGACAATTATTTTAAACTATAAAGGTGGTCCTGCAGGGATTGAAGCGCTTGCTGCAACGCTTCAAATTGAAACAGATGTTCTGATAGAAGTAATTGAACCATACTTGTTAAAAACCGGTTTTATAATAAGAACTTCACAGGGGAGAAAAGCTACAGAAAAAGCATACCTTCATCTTAACGTTCCATATAAAGGCAAGTCAGAAGTTTCTTTATTTTAGCTATGAAATGGAGCATGAACCATGAATGTGTACAAAATTAAGGTAGGATTACCCTCTTTACCTGACCGTTTTCACCTGTAAAACCAATGTCTTTTCCATTAAGTATAAGCTTTACACCACCAGCATTTCCTATAAGTAGATCAAATTTTTCTTTTGCATTAAACATTACTACTTCTTGAGGCTTCAGCATAAACTCTTTTTTTTCTGTATCATCAATTATTACGTTTATCCATGTTCTTTCATTACAAGTAATCATAAGTTTTTTTGTGTCAATAAAATCAGGAATATTTCTTTTACTATTGCCATCATTTATGTTGTTAGAAACCTGCACTGCAGTTTCAAGTTTTGATATTTCCGATCTATCCTTTTGCGTTTTATCAAAAATAAAAAATCCTAAAATCAAAATAATAATGGCTGAATATATATATATGGTCTTTGATGTTCTTTTATGTGTAGAAAAATGTTTTATATCTTTTTCAATTTTATCGTTTTTCTTATTATTTAACTTCTCATTATCCTTTTCTAATTGATTTTCATTGATATATGGCAGTATTTGATCATAATTTCCCAATAGTTCAGCATATTTCCTTACGTAACCTTTTACATATACTATATGAGGCAGATCCCCCCAATTTCCGTGTTCTATAGATTCGATAATGGATCTTTGCAGGCAAAGGTTTCTTGATATATATTCAACAGACAATAGCTTTTCTTCCCTTTTATCTTTAAGCAATTGTCCAACTACGCTTAATTCTAAAGAATGTACCTGATTTGTCAAGTTTTGTTTGACTACTTTGTTTTCTTTGGTTTTATGGCTAATGGGTTCAATTATTGCATCATCTATTATTTTTTTTATGTCTGTATTTATTGATAATTGTGTTTGTGCAATAATTTCAGATAATGATTTACCTAAAGGGTTTTTCTTCTTCATTGTTTATCAAATCCGTTTTTTGTCAGTTATGCCAACTATTTATATATTATTATAGTTATTTATAAACATTTTCAATAGAAAATTATAATTATTGTGGTACATATTATCAATATTATTAAAGAAAGCCAGCATCATGCCGATATGTTTGCAGTATAAATGCTTTATTATCAAATAGTTACAGTAAAAACTCAAAATCAATCAAGAGGTATTTTAAAAGACATAATTTCTTTTTCCTTTAAAAATCTGTATGACCCTGCGCTTAGACTACCCAGCTTAATATGCCCGACTCTTACTCTTTTGATTTTTAAAATTCGGTGGCCGATAGCTTCGCCCATTTTTCTTAAAATCCTGTTTCTGCCTTCGTGAAGTGTAATACTGTACCAGTGATTATTAAATGCCGTGCTGACATGAGTAATGCTTATTGCGCGAGCAGGGGCATCTTCTATCATAATTCCTTTTTTTATGGACCAAATATCATCATCACTCAACATGCCTTTCAATTTAACAAGGTATTCTTTTTCAACACCATATCTGGGGTGCATAATTTTATTCGCAAGCTCACCATCGTTTGTAAATATGATTAATCCTTCAGAGTTATAATCAAGCCTGCCTATGGGAAAAAGTTTACCATCCAGATCAATGAGATCCCTGGCAAGCTTTCTGCCCCTCACATCCTTTAAATCAGATATATAACCAACAGGTTTATATAGAGCTATATAAGTTTTGGAGTTATTATTCGTAATTGCCTTATTATCTAATTTTATAGTGTCTGTATTTGGATCTACCCGATATTGAGGTTCTAATACATTGATGTTATTTACGAATACTCTTCCAGCCCTGATTATTTCCTCAGATTTTCGCCTTGAATCTATACCTGAATTTGAAAGAAACTTCGATAGCCTTTGTAAAACTGCAGACATCCTTATCTTTTGTAAACATCCATACTTGATTTGGCAGGCGGTCTTAATTGGTCTGCTGCCCTGAATGCCCTAACTGATTCTCTGTCTGTTTGTGCAGAATAACCTTTATTAATATATGACATTCTTGTGTCATAAGTTTCTTTATATCTTCCTTCCCATGCCCTTTGATTTGCAATGCTTGCTTCCCTTTCCTCAAATGCTATACTTTCACTTAGTTTTCTGTATTTTGTGTCTCTATCTTCTTTATAATCTGCAAATTCCCTTTTTCTGTCAGATGTTCTCATTTCACTTAAAAAAGATTTATATTTATCAGCCTCAACCTCACTTAAAAATTTCTCGTCAACTTGATGTTGAACGATAGCTACTTTTTTTTGACATAAGGCATTTGCAGGAAAGATTATTAAAAAAAACAAAATGAAAATAAAGTATCTCATTATACACCCCCTTTAATCCTGATAAAGCTCAATAGCCGGTTTTCTATCTGTTTCTGAAGTAACCGATTTTAATATGATAGGCTCTTTTACTTTTTTTCTTACAATCTTTATATCTATTTTTTCTTTTTCATACGTAGCATCAAGCTTCATTTCAATACTTATGTTATCTTCATCCTTTAGATCCAATATAATTTCTTTTTTTATTTCTTTCTTTAATTGTATGATTTCATCTTCATTGTAACTTAAAGTTGGAACAAACGATACAAATATTCTTTTTTTCCCTTTTTCAAAATATTTTTCTAACTCAACTCCTTTTTGTATGCCACCTATATCTTCTCTGTTTACTTTAAGAGTTAAATCACCTGGATTTATCCTGTTAAATTTTGACTTACCATCCTCAAATTTATATTTAAATTTCAATTCTTTTTCCGATTCATATTTAATTATTGCTCTTTGTTCGTCTTTATCCGGAAGACAGTCTTTCTCGTAAAGCATGATGCTGTATTTAACAAGTTCCTTTTCTTTAAAAGGTTCATATGGAATAATTGTTTCTGCTAAAGCATTTAAATAACCTTGTGCATTCAAAATTGAGTATGTTGTTCTATCTTGCCACTTTCTGTCTACTATATAAAATTTTAGATATATTTTATCGTTTTTTTTGGTATAAACCCCTGTTATTAAAACATCAATATCAAATCTTTTCATGCTATTCTTTAATATATCAATACTTTCTTTTTTAGGTTTATCTGTATCTGAATTGAAATAGTGATCCTGGTAATTTATATAATTTATCAAACTTGCTGTATCAACTGTCATCCTTTTTTTTTGTTTAAAAACGGATGCAATCTCTTCTTTTATCTTTTCTGAGAATTTTGTAATATTATTCTTTTCATCATATATGTTATGGATGTAAACTCTGATATTTTTCTGAGGTTCGTAAGGAGCAATGATCTCATTTAATAGCCTAAAAGATACCGGATAAATCTGATGGTCTTCATATTCTAATTTATTTATATAAACATAATCGCCCTTACCCGCCTCAGCGCTTAATTTTATAACCTCACACACACTTGTTGAATCTTCAGTTTTTATTACAGCGCACTTTCCAATGTTACCTATCAATATGTCATCGTCGCTCTCGACTATTTTTAATATATCGCCTATAATTAAGCCATCTTTCTTTCCAAGGTTTGTAATTATTTTTTCTCCCGTCCCTACGCTGAGCACATCCTGAGGTGTTGCTATGATGGCTCCCTTAACAAGTTCTTCGCTAAATGTCCGGTTGGTAAAAATCAAGATTATTAAAAAAAATAATAAAAATAGATAAATATGTTTAATCTTCATTTATCCCTCATCTTTATAAATAGTTTTTAGAATCGTGGGTGTTACGAATATGAGAAGTTCGTTTTTTGTGTCCTTTTTGTGCTGATTTTTAAAGAGCCAGCCAAGAATAGGTATTTTCATAAGCAGCGGTATACCTGTTTCAGTATCATCGTTGGTTGTCTCATAAATACCCCCTATAACAACTGTTTCCCCGTCCTTGATTATAACGTCTGTGGATGCCTCTTTTGTTGACATTGCTATGGTGGTTGGATTCCAGTTATATGGATCATTTTTAGTTGCCTTGATTTTCATTTTTATTCTGCCGTCTTTTGTTGCATGTGGAGTGACCTCAAGGCTTAATTCTGCTTTTTTATATTCAATAGTTGGTGAAGCGCCTGCCATTGCAACAGTCTGATATGGTATTTCATTACCTTTTGATATTTTTGCAGTGATATTATCAGATGTTATAACTTTAGGATTAGCTATTGTTTTCACAATACCGTCTGTTTCTGCTGCAGCAATGGTTGCATCAAGAAAAAAACTTGCTGCGGCATCGCCTACAAGAAGTTGCAGCGCTCCGGCTTGAGCAGCAGGCATGGAGTTAATGCCTGGCTTGACAGACATGTCCCTGTTTAATAAATTACTTGTCCCTTGCATGGCAACGTTCCATTTAATACCCAGATCTCGTTGAAAATTAGTGTCTGCTATTACAATTCTTGCGTGGATCTGAATCTGTACAGGAGGGAAATCATGTTTACTAACAATCTCCTTAATCACTGCAACCTTTTCTTTTGTGTCTTTAACAATTATCGCATTTGTCCATTCCACCTCTGTGACTGTGCCGTATTCAGATAAAAGACCTTTCGCTCCGGCAGTTGCTGCACCAGTTGTTGATGTAGTGGCCTCGCCTTTTATTACTCTTGCAACTTTATTTGCGGTTGTGTAATTCACGAAGATTGTCTCTGTAACAAACTCCTCCCCTTGCTTGAGTTTTTCAAGTTTTTCCCTTTGTAAAGCTGCCTTATCAGCACTTTCACGATTCTTTTCATCAAGAAACTTTTTTAATGTAATCACTCTGATGATATTCCCTTCTTCAAATTTTGACAGGTCCTTACTTTTGATTATAATATCCAGTGCTTCTTCCATAGAGACGTTATCGAGCTTCATAGTTACTGTCTTATCTTTCAGTTCTTTTAAATCATCTCCTATTATTATGCTTCTCTCCATTACATCGGCCAGCCCTCGAAGGACGTTTCGAACATCTGCGTCTACAAAATCAAAGGACATCTTTTGGGGCTTTTTCACAGGTGCTTGACTGAAACAAAGAAACGGGATTGTAAATATTAAAAATAATATAATCAGTATTTTTTTAATCATAATCACATCCCTTCCTTTTTTCTTGGGATTTCTATTGAAAATGTTTTGGTCTCCCCTTTTATTTTATAGCCGAATTCAACTTTATCTGCAAAAATATCAGTAATCCAAAGGTTTTTGTTCAAATAATCATTCTTCTTAAAAAGTATACCCTTACTCTGCATATCTTCCATCATAGCAAGGTTCCTACTACCGGCCTTCATAATTCCAACAAGTTTTAGCTCTTCAAGCTCATAACCCTTTTTTAAAACGGAAGCCTTTCCTGCTTGTTGTTTAATATCTTTCAGGAATGATGTTTCAAAAGGATCTCTCCTGTTGGCAGATGTATAGGTAAACTCACCTACGTTAAATTTTGGCGGTGCAGGCTCAGCTTTCTTGGCTTCCGCCTTTACTGCCCCAACCTTTGGCTGGGCTAAAGCTATATCCTGCACTGCAATAATCAATAGAAATATTACTAAAATACTTACAATATAAGCTTTAAACTCGCGAGCATTAATTCTGATAGAATCGGGACAACTCAAAACAGACAAACCAAAGTCCTGGTCAAGACCTACCGAATGGTGAGGAAGGTCTATGGCTCCCTTCCAACTCACTACTTCCAATTCATAAATTCTTTTACTTCTTCGGTGTTTCACCTTTGCCATCCTTTTTCTCGTCCTTCTTTTCTACTTTCTTTTCATCTTTAGGCTGCTGCTTTAAATATACATATGTTTTTGCTGTACATTCACCTGTAAGGTTTAATTTTCCTGGTTCTTTTTTACTATCCGGGGAAATAGAAAAACTTGTTACATTTATGATTCTTTCTAATTTTCTGATACCATCGAAAAAATATCCTATATGGTGAAAAGGACCAATATATCGGATACTAAATGGTAATTCTGAATAGTATTCTTTATTTTGTACAGGCCTTGGTTCAAAATAAGTTATTTTTAATCGGGTTTCCGTGCCAACAGTTGATATATTTCTCAGTAAATTAGGGATGTCTTTTGTCTCAGGCAACTGCTTAAGCATTTGCTGCAGAAGTTCCTGTAATTGCGCATATTCCTTACGGAATTTGGGCATGTTGTTTTTGATGGCTACCATGTTATCAAGCTCTCTTTTAATATTGCTATATTCTTGGGCAAATTGTCTTTTGGTTTCAAGCTGTGGACTTAATACAAGGTAATAAAGCAAAGCAAAAAGTAATACATTAAGCCCAATACTAAAAAGCAGTTTATATATTCTTTTTATCTTTGCAATCTTTTTGCTTATTCCTTTAAAATCCATCTCTAATTTTTTCATAAAACCAGATCACCGGAAATGCTAAATTGTTTTACTGTAATTCCTTCCTCAATGATATCCTGTACATTTTTTAATTCTATATTTTTTATATATGGAATTTTTGATAAACTCTCAACAAGAGCTGAAATAGATTCGTTTTCTAATGAACGTCCATCCAGTTCAAATTTATCATCTGTTTTTCTAAAACTTTTCAGCCATACGTTGTCCTTAATAACTGAGGTAAGATCGTACAAAATCCTTGGAGAGAGCGCCCTACCCTCTTTTATGCCGTCAATTGCTTTAATTCTTCTCTGTATCTCTTTCTTCTCCTGCTCCATTGCAAGATATTCTTTATAAACGCTTTGAAGGTTTGCGATCTCTTTTTTAGCATTCTCGATTTGTGCTTTATAGTTTGATATATCCTTTGCGTTAATGTAATAAATTCCGCCAAAAATCATAAAATTTATTATCATTACAGAAAAAAACAGGTATATGTCAATCTTTAGTAAATCTTTTTTTGCTTTACCGGGTAAAAGGTTTATTTTAATCATTGTCCTAAATCCGTAACCCTTGAAGATAAATAAAGCGCTATACTCATGAAAGTACTGTATTCTTCATAAGCACGATGTTTAGCTTGATCCAGATTTAAAAGTAATAATGGGTCTATATATTCTATTTCTATCCGGGAATCTTCCTCTATTTTTTCCCTTAGCCCTTTCAGTAAAGATGAGCCGCCTGTCAGGTATATTTTCCCAATGGTGTCATTAGGTTTTGTGGCAGTGTAAAAATTGATTGTTTTTGTAATTTCAGACGAGATGTTGAATATATAATCTTCAAATAAATATGCAACCTCGCTATCAGCTATTATTTTCTTTTCTTCAGCCTCAATATGGCTAAGTTTGGTAGATTTTTCTATTTGGTTGGTTAAGTATTTCCCCCCCAGTAATATTTCCCTTGTAAATTCAACACTGTTGTTTTTGATTATTGCAATATTTGTTATAGATGCACCTATATCTACAGCAACTACTGAAAAATCTTTCGGGTTGTATATCTGCTCAATAATATTTGTAACAGCAAAAATATCCACATCCAGAATTTGCAAATTTAAGCCTGCTAAATTGAATGCAGTTGTATATCCATCAACAATTTCTTTTTTTGCTGCAACAATCTGAATGTTCATCATATCTTCTTTTTCTTCATCCACTCCAAGCACATGGTAACTATAGTATATGTCCTTTAAAGGAAAAGGAATAACCGCCTCCACTTCGAGTCTTATACTATTTTCAAGCTCTTCTTCCTCAAGAAAAGGAACCATAACCTTTTTCGTGATTATTGTATAGCTTGACAATGCACAGGCCACATCCTTGCATTTGATATTATTCTCCGCTATTAATTTTTTCAGCTCCTGCGCAACAAACACCTGGTCTATTATGTTTCCGTCACTCAGGATATCCTCTTCGTATGACTTTTTGGCTATGTTCTGTATTTGGAAACCGTCATTGGTTTTCTTTAAAGTACATATTTTTATCGAAACGCTTCCAATATCTAAACCTATTAATTCATTTATTGTTCTTAGTCCTATTTTACTAAGAATGTCTAAGCCTGGTAAAAAACCTGCCTTAGTTGATTTAGCATTCTTTTCTTTTCTTTTTTCAGCTTTTTTATTTATCTTATTTTCTTCATAATCTTTATTTTTAGTTATTGTATCCGTATATATACTGCTATCATGCCCATCCTGTTCCTGCTCATTCAAATCTTTGTTTTCGCTTATTGTATCGGGAAGTATATATCCGGATGGGCTGGAATTATCGAAAGCCATAATAAATACAGTTATATAAAAAAACAATGATCCTATGCCGTACAACCAATAACTCTTTCCAAGTCGCTGCGCGATACTTCCCCATATATGAATAGCAAAATAAATATTTACAATGGGTACCATAAGTCCCAGTACATTCCATGGTGAAATATTACCGCACCTGCACATCAGAACCATATTATATAACGGTATACAATATTCCAGAAAAGAGCCTGTTACAAACTTCCTGCCGATCCGGTACATGACATAGGAGAAGAAGAAATATACCCCAGCAGCAACAATAATTGAAATCAACATTGGTATTATTTGTCTCATAACCCCATAAACCTTTTACTATATTAGTATTTGTTACATATTATTTAATAAAAAGACAAGTCTTTTCTTCATAAAATCCAATGAAATATATAAAAACAGACTTTTTTATTGCTTTTGAAGCTTTGATTCATAAAAATCAACCCTATCTTTTAAGTATTTGACAAAAGAATCTTTTTCAATGTACTCTCTTGCAAGTATATTTCCAGCTACATTTTTATCCTTCTCTGCATCTTCCAGGTTTCTTTTTGCCAGTTTAAAGGCGTTTTGAATATTCCCGTCCAGATACTCAATATTTGATTCCAGGTCTCTCATCTTATATACATAAAGTCCATGCATTTCAGAGCCTGTGTGTCTATCAGCATAAGTTTTCATGCGTTGAATTAACATTTTAGCCTTCTCCAGGTTACCGTTTATTAAATAAAAGTTAGCTGTTTCATACATATAAAACCCTGAAGAGGGGTGATATTGTAATGCTTTTTTAAAATAATCTTCTGCTTTTTCAATATTTCCCAGTAGCGAATTAATGCTGCCTGCAACAAAGAATAATTCTGAGTATTTATCCGGGTTATGTTCTATCTGTGGTAAGAATTGAACGATTATGTTCTTAATCTTTATTTTTTCATATGCATTCTGTTCAACCTTATAATATCTTAGCAGAACATTCATCATCCCGATATATCCATAATTATTTATCGGCATAGTGTTTATAGATTCCCCATAGGAGACAAAGGCCTCTTGTAATAACCCGTTTTCCGTAAATATTGCCCCCTCTTCATTCATTTTTACAGAAATATTTGCCCTTTCAGTGAAGAAAAAGGAGCCCATCAGCGTAATGGCTACAAGTAAAAATATCATTACAGCCAATGCTCCATGCCTTTGCCTCACTCTATCTACGTTTTCTGTCCCCCGTTCCCCTGCGAAAAAAACAGATGATAGGATAAAAAATGTAATAGCATAAGCAGGCATTTCGAAAGTAACATTGGAAACAGCGAAAAGGAATCCGGATATGGCCGATATTGCAATAAAAAAATATTTTGTATCGTTATTTCCCGTATCCCGAATCATCCTTATTACACCAATTATAAAACCAAAAAGGTAAATTAAAAAAGATATAAGCCCGAGCAAGCCAAGCTCAACCATGATTTTTATAAAAACATTGTGAGCATATTTTGTATATAGAGTAGCGTTATAATATTTTCTATATGCATGTTCAAATGTCCCGGCGCCATAACCTAATAGGGGTTTATCCAAAAATGCATTGATGCCTATTTTCCATGTCACTGTTCGATAAGTAAGGGTTGTAATATGTGTGGTCGTTTTATTTAATCTATCAATTGCTCTGTCCTGAAAAGCATCACTTTTTCCTTTTCCGCCAATATAGACGACAGATATGAGTATAGTTAAGGCAAGTAAAACGATCAATATGAGGAATACCGCCTTTTTAAACCTCTTTTTCATGATTAGCAATACAAAGCCAGCTATTATCGAAAGAGCACCTATAAACATGCCCATTCTCGAAAGAGAAAATAGAAGGCCAAATATAATAATAGAAGACATTACCATATACAGGATTTTCTTTTGAATGAGGCCAAAATAGATGCTTAAGGGGATCAAAAACAGAAAATATCCGCCAAGTGTGGCTTCGTTTAAAAACGATGAAAACGGCACAACCTTCCCTTTAATAACAGAGCTATACATCCCGTCTTTATAGAACTCTAACAATTTTGGTAATAAAACTTTATATTGTATAATCATACATAGCACGGATAGCACGGTTCCAAAAATAAGTGCTTTTAAAAGCGCATCCTTGTTTTCCGATATCATATAAAGGTAAACGCACCCTACTATCCATACAATTATATTCAACTCGCATAAGGTGTTAAACCTGTTCCATGTGTAAAGAATGGACGCGACATTTATTAAAACAAATGGCATGAAATATAGCATGAATCTCAAAAAACCTGAAGGGATACTCCTTATTTTATAAAAATTAAAAGAAACGGCAACTAACAATGCAAGCACAAAATTAGTTTCGATCCAGAATTTGTCAATAGTGAAATAAAAGAAGGAAAGGTGGTTGCCGCCAAGAAATGGTATGATGAAGAAGGGTATGCATTGCAAGAGTTTAAGATACAAGCTATATCCAGATTGTATTTATAAGATGCCCGATTTTCTTAAATTCTGGGTCACTTGTGGCTATGGTTGTCTTATGCTCAACAGAAGATGCAAGAATAAAATAATCCTCATTGGAATTACTGTATTGTGGTTTGTATTCTGCCCCTTTAAAAATAATCTCTCCGACATTAATTGCATAAACATATTTAGAAGCACAGGAACTTTCGATATCTTTTAAAAGTTGCAAAATCTGCGGATGCCCCTCTTTCTGCAGATTATTATTAAGTATGTGCATGAGGCAAAGAAAAGAGATATATTAGTATTGCCATTCAGCGTTCCGCAACAATGTTAAGAAACTCATATATGATTTTATCCCCGAGGAACATAAATATTAATGCACCAAGAGATAGAAAAGGTCCAAAAGGGATTGCATATTTAGCATCCTCACCTTTTATAAGCATCATAGGTATGCCAACCAAAGTCCCCAACAATGAACCAGCCATAAGGCTGAATATTACCCCTTTTATCCCGCAAAAAGCTCCTATCATTGCAAGGAGCTTTATATCACCGCCACCCATGCCCTCTCTTTTTCTTAATAGCTGATAGCCGTAGGCAATGACGAAGAGGATTCCACCGCCAAGAAATATTCCATAAAGTGCATCAAGATAAAAGAAAAAGGGTTTTCTGAAAAAAGCCAGAATAAAACCGGCAATCAGACCCCCTATGCTTAAAACATCGGGGATGATTTTAAAATCAAGATCTATAAAGGATATGGCAATAAGCAGTGAAATAAAGAGCATACTAACAAACAACTCAAAGGAAAGGCCGCATTTTTTAAAAAGCATAAAGAAAAGAAAGGCGGTTATAAACTCCACTATGGGATATCTTATCGATATATGAGCGCTGCATTGCCTGCATTTGCCCCTTAACAACAGATAACTTATTATAGGGATATTGTCGTAGAGCTTTATAGGTTTTTCACAGGTAGGGCAGAATGATGAAGGAACTACGATTGACTTGATTCTCGGCAATCTATAAATACAAACATTAAGAAAACTTCCGACTATTGCCCCAAAAATAAACAATATATAATTCATAACTTCTTATAAACCAATATTTAAAATAATTCTATGATAATTATCACACAGCAAGCAGTGGGGTAGCTTGCTGAAGGTAATAAAAAAAGGGGGGCAGGTAATGCCCCCTTTTTTTATGCTGAAATTAACTTCCTTTCGGTATGTATGAGTTAGCTACTGTCCCGGACCATGTCCATAAACCTGTTGTCCAGTCTGGTGTCAGCACTAAGGTCCCTGTCAAACCACCGATAGTTGAGGTAGCAGTTATTGCACCGGCGGTAGATGTGGCAAATGTTGCATACTGTGTAGGAGGTTGTACACCATAAGCTGATCCAATACCTGCGGCGTTGGTCTGGGCTATGAAAGTGGTACTACCAGTTTCAGTATAGTATGCCATAATGGCATTTTTAACAGCGCCCATAGCACTAACAACACCGGCTAATTTTGATTTTTTGGTGTATCCTGAATATGCTGGAATTGCAATTGCAGCGAGGATACCGATGATCGCGATAACAATCAAAAGCTCAATCAACGTAAAACCTTTACTATTTCTGTTAACTTTAATCATAAAAACCTCCTCAAATAAATTTATTTATTAATACAACATTTATTCTATCATAATTTTATTTTTTGTAAATGATTTTTATCACTTTTTTTAAACAGATAGACTAATTATTGCAGTCTTTAATTACATACCTTGTGAAGTATGACTGGAGGCCCCTCACTCAGCAACTTTAGCAAGATAAATACTTAACGGATAAATAACTTCGCTCCCGTTAGCACTCGCTATCCTGACTTTTATGTCCTGCTTGCCGTAGTTTTCGTTTTTAACCTGCCAACGAATCATTCCCGTCTTGTTGTCGATTGTCATGCCCTTTGGAGGATCAATCAAAAAGTATTTAAGTGCATTTCCGTCCGGATCAATAGCTCTTACCTGATAGGACAATTCATTTCCATCAAAACTTATTTCTTTATTCTCAACTATTTTTGGTGTAACGCGCGATATCTCGATACTCAATAGTCTTGGCCGCCCATATCTTTTATCATCAAATGGTGTAACTTTAAGATCGATTTTATCATTCTTTTTAAACCCGGTAATGTTATCGGTATTATTGCCAAAGGGCTCACCATTTTTAAACCATTCATAATTATATCTTATGCTTTTTTTATTACTATCCGTTTCTTCTATGATAATTCTCAATTTGTCAATATTATCTGCTGATTCAAGCTGAAACTTTGCTTTTTTAATTACAGGAAGGAGACTCTCGTCTTCCTCAATTTCCGGTTTTGTCTGTATACCAGCGATTGAATGAGAATCCGATTTATCAGTTTTAATTGAATACTTATTTCCTTTATAAAATAAATATCCGATTATTAATAAAATTATCAATACAGGGAAAAGCAGATATATCTTTTTTTTTATTGAAACATTCTTTTTTGCAACAAAAATGGGTTTTTTCTTCCTTTTAATAGGCATAGAGGACTTCATAACTTGCTCTTTCAGATGGAGTTTGCTGCCTTTCGCCTTGAACTTCCATCCGATACATGTAAGGAAAATGTTGAGTAGCTACCATGCCTCCTGACGATTCTGCAGCCCCCGCCCCTTCCAGTGTTACACCGCTCGTATTTGTATTACCGCTAATCGTGTCAACAATCTTTGTATAAACGTCGAAAGGTACGGCAGAAGTACCCGAGAGAGTAAATCTAATATCCGGCAAGGTCTTCGGATCTGATGTGCTGCTGCAACCTGTTGCCCAACTTGCTGTTGATTTTAGCAATTTATCGCTGAAGCAGGCGTTTGTTGCAACGGCTGTCACTGTGGCGCTTGTTATGGTATTGAAATTTGCGAGGGCAGTTGTTAAAGAGGCGGTTGGCGCGGTGCTTGCTGTAACAATAGCCAATGGAATAATCTCCTTGGTAAATACATCTATTGCTCCAAGCGAGGCTTCTTTTGCAGTTTCATATTTTTTTTCAAGCGCTGAAATTTCTGTTCCCTTTTGAATAAAATATAAAACTACTGCAACCATGGCAGTGGTTATGGCGACTATCATCAATACCATTACAAGGGCCACGCCTTTTTTACCAGATAGGCATTTCATTAAAATCCTCTTATTATTGATATAATTCCTTTGGCTTTATTGCAAGCGTATGAACTTTCCACCTGTAATTCTGCCAGCCTGTACCGATAATTGTTGCCAGATTAAAATCTCTTCCCAGTCCAAATTCCCCTATAGTGATTATTGAGGGTGAATGCGTGTAAGACGTATCTCTTTGTCCTTCCTGAACCAGTAAATACACCCTTACCTCTTTTACCCGTTCCCTTATTTGTTTGGCACTAAGCGTTGAAATATTATTACTTTGAGAATCAACAACACCGTCGTTGTTTGTGTCTAATTGGAAAACCACCTGCATGTCGGCAACACAATCGATAAGAGGCATCTCAGTGAGCAGGCCGTCTGCGTGATTAACGGTGGCTTTATATAAAATGCCTGTATTTGCAGCACAGGAGGCCGGCATATTAGTGGTAGGTCGTGCAATAAAATAATCAGCCCTGTTGAATGGCATCCTTAAGTCTGTATCAAGATCAACACCATATATAAGGAATCTCTCTGAAGTTTTCGTGGGAGAAAATGCTGCGGCGAAAGTGGCGCTGTTATATTGCGTAAAAAAGGTTGTACCGTTCATGACTAATTCGTTATCAGAGTTATCGTCTACCTTCGGTTTAATAACTATAACCCTGGCTCCGTTTGTAAGATCAAGTTTGGTGGAGTTCCATACTTTGGGGGTACTGCCTTTAATAATATAAGTCCATCTCTGGGCAGTATCGCTTGTACCGGCCAATGTAGATTTAATTACAAGGTAGTCGGAACTGTTATAGCCCGTATCGTTCCCCGTTAAGACAGCGCGCGGCAGATTGGGCGGCAAATCGTTATATGTGCTGGCGGTTATTGCGGTGGCAGCTTCGTAATTGGTAGTTGAAGGGGTGGTTTGAAACTTCCAGGGCAATCCGTAACCGGCATGCTCGATGTCGGAGCGTAATACGTTAATGCCGATAATGCTGTCTATCTGCGAGCCTACAACCTTGACCTGCTGTCCTGATTGTTTCAAAATAATTGTAAATGTATCTGAGCTTATAATGATAACAATTGAAATAATTGCAGTAACTATGAGTAGCTCGATAAGGCTGAAACCGCTCTGTCTTTTATATATAATCTGTCTTTTATACATAATTATGCATACCTTCAAACGCCTCTGCTTACTATTGATGTTATGCTGTGAGAATATGTTTTACTTATTATCGTCCAACTAACCACTACCTGAATGGCAACGCTGTTTGTCGTCAGAGCAGTCACAGTCCAGGATACGCTGAAATTCTTTGTAAAATTTTTAAAACTTCTTGTTACAATAGAATTACCGTTTGCAAGGGAAGTAAAACCTGAATTTCTTAACTCATTCATTCTTTGTTCTGCAATCCTGACGGATTCATCCCTTGAGAAGTTGTTGAGATTTTGCTGCATTGAAAACGTAATGGTTTGAAGTACGCCCAGCATGCTGATTGTTAATATAATACTGGCAACCAGAACTTCAATCAGTGTAAAACCTTTATTATTTGGACACACAGTTGGCGGCACTGCAAACTCCTTGAGTTGTCAATTTTCCCAGACGTATCCTTGAAACTGAAATTTCTATGCAATCATAAAGCGGTTGAACAGTTGAATATACACAAACTGTATTCAGTGTTGTAGCAAGTCCCCTTGAGTTAAATACAACCTGAGGGGTACCCCCGCTCCAGGCAATTGAATAAAATTCCTGAGATCTCACTGTGCTCAGATTTAATGCCTGATTGCTCCTCAGTACAACTGCATCCGATCCTACTGTGAGCGCCCCATCGCCGTCCGGTGCAGGACTGTTATCGTCATATACCGTGTAACCGGTCGCAGTAAGTGCGACAAAATGCGTTCTGTTTTTGTTCATTGCCATAATCCTTGCACTTGCTAAATCCGAATACATCCTCCTTACTTCATTATCCACATTATATTTTCTTGACAATCCTGCGAAATTTGCAACCCCCAGTCCTGCCAGAATACCGATTATGGCTATAACAACAAGCAGTTCGATTAATGAAAACCCGTTATGTTTCATTTTTCCCTTATGTGCAAAATTCTTTTTAAAGGGCGCGGGCCAACCAGCACTGATAAACCCTGCCCTTTTGGGGGCATACCCAGAATTGACGCAGTTCTTCTGTTTTCTTTTCCTGTAAATATTGATGACAAAGACAATTGTTGAATCGATCCGGTGGACACCTGGGTGATTGCCTGGCCTGTCAGACCTCCGGCCTGGTTGCCCGCGTCATATTTTACAGCCCAGACATACGTGTTACCGCCCAATGTACACATATCGCTTGAGGGGACATATGTGGTAAAGAAAACTACCCCTGAAAATACAGCGAGAGGGTCTGTAACCAACCTTTCTGCTCCATTAACGGTTTCTGCATCGGTTGTGGCTGCTGTTGTCCCGTCACTTTGGGTTGCTGCATCGAGAGTTATATACCAGCCCGTTGCTCCCGTAGCCAGAGTTGCGCTTGGGGATGTAGTCTGATTATCAAGTCCTGAACTTATTGAACTTGTACAAGTTTTATCAATAGTATTTGATGTTGTGTAGCAGGGTTCCTTTAGCCCGTAAAGGGCCCTTTGACCTCTTGGATCATCCATTGTAGTACCGTACCGGTAATAAAATCTGCCTGATCCGAAATAGAGCCATAAATTCGTGTTTTTTCTGTCCTGAAGTTTTGTGACAGCACTTGTAACAGGACCGATATTGTTAATCACGGTGCTTACAACCCAGTTTGCAGGATTCATGCTTTCCTTTGTTGTGACCCTCAACACCCCTCCCTTTGTCCAGGTTGATGTGGATGTATCCTTCTGTGTATAACCAAGGTATAATGCATCGTCGCTGTACCTGCCGGCAGAAGCAATATCACCCTTTTCAGCATCAAATGCTGCATTGTAGAGAGAACCGCCAAAGGCGTTGGTAATGCCTGTGTCAATCACAGTCGCAGAACCTGAATACAAGTCAAGGACAAAAAGCTTCAGGTTTTGATCCGAAGTGGCCAAAAACTGGTGGTTTGTGGCATCAATCGGGCCCGTAGGGCCTGATGCAAAAACGGCAAACCATTTTCCATTGCTGAAGGGTCCTGTCTCTTCCCAGTAGGCAGTATCAATACCCGGTTCCTTGGCGGGCGGATAGTCATATGCCTGTGTGCAGCGATAAAATTTATCGTTGTATTTTACATATTGATCTGCTGTATAGCTTACGGTACTGCTCCACACATTTTCAGCGCCGATGCGTATAATAGTAGGGCCGGATGTGGAAAAACCGAGTGCAGTATTTGAGTATTCCCATAACAATGAAGGACTGTTCGGGTCGGTAATGTTAAGGGCAAAGTAAGAAGAATATCCCAAACCCTTTGTTGAATCCGACGGGTCTGTAATCGGGGTTTTAACACAGGTGCCGGATGAGCCGGTGGTACAGGAATCGCTTGTAATTCTGCTTGCTCCTCCTAATCCCATACCGCCAATCAGGATTGTCTTCCAACTGCTTTTTGTTTTTGTAGCGGACTCGCTTCCTGTTCCTGCAACAACGCTTGCATCAACCACTAAGGGAGGCAAGTCTATGAAATACAGGTGGCAGTAATTTGTATCAGCCATGTATTTAAGATATGGCAGGGAATTCTTTGGTATAAACGACCAGACTTCTGACCCGAGAGCGGTAGTAGTATCAAGGTTTGTGAGTTTGGCTTTATCGTTAGTCCCCTGTCCGCTCCATGTCTGTTCGAGCTTGCCGAGTTTGAAGGCATGGATCATGCCGTCGTTCGCTCCGGCGTATACCATTCCTCTGCTCAGGTAACTACTGTCCTGAATGTATTCAAGGTACGTGGAATCCGAATAGCCGTCAGGCGATTTTAAATGGTAGCTGTTCGACGGTATTGAAGATTGAAGGCGCGGGGTTGAAGCTACTATGTCCCCCAGCTTCCATACCCCTGATGTTCCCGATATTGTCACAGTTCTGTTTCGATATCCTGTCTGATCAGTGCCATGCACAAAATTTATAATCTTCTCGGCTTCAGTAGCATCGGCAGCCTGCAAGTATGAACTCAAGGTGGTTTTATTTGTAGTTGAAAAGTTATTTGCCAAAAAGGAGCTTCCACTTGTAGTTGTATATATTGTTCTGGGAGAGGTTGAGAGATTTCTTTGAAAGAGCAATGTGCCTGCCTCCCAGAGGTTTTTTATATCCTCAAGAGCCACAGTATCAACATATGTTTCACTTGAGCCGTCGGCAGCGCTTGAATATCTCTTTGCTTTTGTCTTGTTATCGGCGGTGTCAAAATAAAATTTTATCACATAGTCATCAGTGAGATTGAGTATGCTGGCGCCGCTCGTGCCGGCAAGATTTGTATCCTCCCGTATGGATGTACTCTGAAGGTAGGGGTCGATATAGTACCAGAGATTCTGTATTTCCCCTGTCCAGTCAATTTCAGTATCTGTGAACAACCTTTTTGGATAAAAAACAGACTGTAAAATATTTGCGCCGCTGCCTTCGCTCGAAGCAAGGACTGATGCCGCTGTTCCCGATGACGCCCTGCGCAGCATGTCGTTTAAGGCATTCAGTATCGCCGTTTCCAATGCATCGCCGTCATCGGCTTCAAAAAAATTATAGGGCAAACCGGTTCTGTTTTTATCCCATTCTTTACAACTCGCATTCCATGTGTTGGCCGGATCACATTGGGTTCTCGGGTAGGTTACGGTTTTACTGCTGGAAGGATAGCCTGTGAAGGGGTAAGGCCATCCGTTAGAATCGGTGTCGTCGAAACCCCCGAATATGGCAGTTGTTATCATTGCCCGTTGTCCCTGGAGTTTCGTCGTCGGATCCTTGTCTCCGAAGGCATAGACTACATACGTTGTAACGTTTTGTGTTCCCGTGAGGGTCCTCAGATCAGTCGTGCGCATCGTCTTCGCAGGTTCCACAGGGTCAACGCTATCGTTCCAGACGCCGTCGGATATGAGTAAAACAAAACATTTCCTGCATGGAACAGCCGTGTTGCTGGAGCCGGTTCCATCGTAATAAGGGTCTTTGACTCCGCTACCGGCACTAATATCGCTTGTGTTTGCATAATAACTATGATCGCTGCTCTGCTTAAAAAAATCGTAGGCTTCCCAGAGTCCTTCACCTGTAGGGGTTCCGTCATATGGTTGCTCATTGGTTAATGCGGCAATCAGTGAGCTTTGCGTTGCATCTTTAGCAGAGAGCAATTTCCCCTTATATGCTGTATTGAAAATCATGAATTCAAAGGTAGCTTTGTCGTAAAAATCCTGAATCAGCCCTTTATCGGTGCTCGGGCTTAGCGGTTCTACATCAATATCGCTGGCGCTTAAGGTACCTAATGGGCATGTATAGCCGCTTCGATTAGCGATTGCAAGCGTCCTCGCCTTGGTGCTCCCGGCGCCTGAAGTGCTTGTGGTAGTAATAGTAAATGTGCAGTTCAGACTGCCGCTGTTATCCGTATAAACCACCCTCGCACCTTCACTCTGATAAATGTCCGAACTGCCGGTGCTTGTTCTGCCGCCTGTTAATATCTTTCTCGAAACATCTACCCTTGTCATGGTAATCCAGTTCAAAACATTACCGGATATACAGGTGTTACTGCTTCCGATCTTGTTGGTATCAGTGCAGGTGGTATTAACCTGAAACTTGCTCGATGCATATTTATAGTATTTGGATGTATCAAAATACCCGTAGTAGGTCTTTGTTGTACTGTAGTTATCCGTGGCGGACGAACTGGGCGTCCTGCACTGAACAACCTGGCCGTCATAGGGATCGCTTGTGTCATAATTGCATGTTATGTAAGCCGGAAACTGCATACTTCCGGAATAGTCCATGAGGATCAATATATTCGGTTTTGTAGAAGTTGAGCTTGTAGCAGGGGTAACACAATAGTCATTCATCGCTGCCCCTGCAACACCTATTAGGCCGGTAAAAATTAAGAGAAAAAGCAAAACTGTTTTTTTCATGGTACGATAACCACCCTTTTTATTATCTTCTTGATATAAAGTGAAGAAAGCCATATATAAACCTATCTCCCATAAACAAATAAAATAAAGCCCCCAGGGACAAAAAAGGACCGAATGGAATGGCGTACTTTGTATCTTTCCCTTTTATCAGCATTAACGGTATACCGATTAGAGTACCTATAAAAGAACCGGACAAAAAACTGAATACAGCCCCCTTAAGTCCATAAAAAGCGCCTATCATTCCAAGGAGCTTTATATCACCGCCGCCCATGCCCTCTTTTTTTGTAAAAAACTTATAAACATAGGCAATAATAAAAAGAATACCTCCGCCTATTAAGATACCATAAACAGCATCCTTATAAAAGAAAAAGGGTTTTCTGAAAAAAGCCAGAATAAAACCGGCAATCAGACCCCCCATGCTTAAAACATCGGGAATGACTTTAAAATCAAGGTCTATAAAGGATATGGCAATAAGCAGGGAAACAAATAGCATACTGATAAACAATTCAAGGGAAAGGCCATATTTTTTAAAAAGCATAAAGAAAAGAAAGGCGGTTATAAACTCCACTATGGGATATCTTATCGATATATGAGCGTTGCATTGCCTGCATTTGCCTCTCAACAACAGATAACTTATTATAGGAATATTGTCGTAAAGCTTTATAGGTTTTTCACAGGTAGGGCAGAATGAATTAGGCATGACTATTGACCTGTTTCGAGGGAGCCTGTAGATACATACATTAAGAAAACTACCGACAATTGAACCAAATATGGGAACAAGAACGTTGATCATATTCATTATTGGCCTCTTTCATTGCATTATATTTTATAGTCTCAGTTTATTTTCTTGTCAATGATATTTGTCACGCTTATCACATCCTTTCATTGTTTAGATGAATCCCCTTGAAGATATTTAAATTTACTTATAAGTGAGGATTCCTGTTTTATAGGGAGCAACACCCTTAAAAATATATTGCACACAACCTTACATTTAAAATTATTTTATGTTATCTTTGACAAATACAAAAACTGCCGCTCAGGTGCAAGCCGTGGTTCAGGCAGGCTAGAAACCCTGGATATAAAGGTGCTTATGCCATGCTGAAAAATATAGATAGAAAAGACTTATACGCTATTTTAACCAAAAATAATCTTATCTCTGAAAAGCAAATCATTGAAGTTGAGCAAACCAGAGCCTCTTCTAAAAAGGAGATAGAAGATATAATACCGGATATGCATATTGTACAGGAAGAGGTATTCCTAAAGGTTTTAGCAGAATATATGGGGATTGAATTTGTCAAAATTGATCCTTTGGAACTTGATTCGCGGGCAATCATAGAAATGATACCCGGTAAATTTGCCAAAGCCTATGGGCTAATCCCTATAAAAAAACAGAACGATACCCTGACCCTTGCCATTTCTAACCCGTTTTTGCATTATCCTTTTGATGATATTGCAAAAATGACAGGATTAAAGGTTGAAATAGTGCTTTGTACAAAAAAGAACATAAACAGTGTCTTTAATATGACTTATGGCCTGATGGACTCATTATCCGCTGCAGAACAGGAAATGATTCTTCATGGAAAAATCAGCACTGTAGACCTGGGCAATTTAGAGCGCTTGCATAAGGGCCTGCAAATTTCAGGTTCTCAGGATCATGCCTCGAGGCCGATTGTTCAATCGGTAAATAATCTTTTTTACTATGCATTTGAACAAAGGGCAAGCGACATTCACCTTGAGCCGAAAAGGGATATCAGTATTGTTCGTTTCAGAATAGACGGAATTTTACATAATGTATA
>JAPLKC010000011.1 GCA_026388255.1 Pseudomonadota bacterium
CTCCGCCGATCTCATATCTCCTTTCCAGGATTGCAATCTTCAAACCTGCCTTTGTTAAATAACCTGCTGTTGTCAGGCCGTTGGGGCCTGCTCCGATGATAATGCCATCGTATTCCAATTCTCTCATAATTCTGCCTCCTTACTGTTTTTATAACTTCTTCTCAAAAACCTGCTGTTAATCTAAAAAACTGAGAATTCTATAGTATTTTGTATAAGGTTTTTGATGTTGACTTAGCAAGACAATTAGTCTTATAGTATTGTTACTAAAAGTAATATCATAAAAAAACAATACGAAAACCCTATTAAAATATGAATCTCAATCAGCTAAGAGCATTCTATGGCGTTATAAAAACAGGAACATTTTCAAAAGCTGCAGAAGAACTTAACGTTACAGAGCCTGCGGTTTTTATGCAGGTACGTTCCCTGGAGAGGTTTTTAGGGTATACCCTCCTTGACAGGTTCGGTAAAGAATTAAGACCTACCGAAACAGGCGAAATTTTATACGAATATGCAAAAAAGATTTTCGGTCTTATTGACGAAGCGACACATGCAGTGAGAGAATTGCAAGACCTTAAAAAAGGTTTTTTAAGGCTTGGAACTGCAAGATCGCTGGCCTACGGTCTGATGCCGATTGTCGTCTCCTCATTCCAGGATCAGTATCCCAGCATACGTTTGTTTCTTGATGAGAACAACTCTCAAGAATTAGTGGAATCGATATTACAACGCCACCATGAACTGGCGATTGTTGCACGATTGCCGTATCCTGACAAAATAGAAGCCATACCTTTTGCTACCGATGAAATAGTATTGATCGTGTCGCCACAGAGTAAATTGGCAAAAAAAGATAATGTGTCATGGAGTGAGGTAGCAAAAGATCCTCTTGTCTGCACAGGTGCAGGGTCTTCTACACAATCGTGTATCTGGAAAGAATTTGAAAAAAGAAACCTGCAGCCCTTATCTGTTATTGAAGCAGGCAGCACAGAGTTCATTATACGATTGGTCAAACAAGGCAAGGGACACTCTTTTCTCCCAAGCACTTGTGTGAAAGAGGATGTTGCGAGAGGAGAATTGTTGACCGTGTCTTTAGATGAGGGCAACTTTTCGTTTTATATTGACGTCATACACCTCAAGGGCAAAACCCTTTCCCCTGCAGCTTCAAAGTTTGTCAGCTTCCTGAAGGAGATCGGGGAGTCGGCCAAATTCGGGAAAGCTATCGGGACATCATTTCATTCGTTATACCACGATTAATACCAATTCGGATTCAATCATTCCCGCTTATCCGTTGGTCACGGCGGACAGGTAACTTCGTTGTCTCGTCGTCGCGCTCCTTGACGTACATATTTATGCTAAACATGTCATGGCCGGATGGACATTTGAGTCTCCGCCTTTTGTATTTCTCTTAATAAAGTCCAATATAGTACGGGTATAGTCTTCAGGCCGTTCTTCATGGGTATCATGGCCGCATTTCGGAAAAACGACCAGTTCGCCCTTTAAGAGATGACGGTAAAAGGCAATGGATTGTTCAACATCAAAGTAGATGCTGCGGTCAGGATAGAGTATAAGGGTAGGGCAGGGAACAAGCGAAAGAATAGGCCGCAGATCAAAATAATCTAAACCGTAAGCCCCGCCGGCCTTGATGAACAGGTTATAATTCATCTCAGCAGCTTCCCCATGATTTTTAATCGTCCTGGCTTGGATATCAGCTTCCAGATCTGCAAATTGTTTTTTAAACTTTGTAACGACAAATTCAGTCATGGGCACTTTGCTATAGCACTGGGTGCCGGCAACAGTGAGAGTTTTCACCTCCCGGGGATACCTGATTGAATAGTCGATACCGATAACACCAGCTTCACACTGTCCTAACAGATGGCATTCCTTAATGCCAAGGTTTTCTTTCAGTATTCTCAGTTCTTCCACGCTTTCCAACCGGTATCGGTCGCTTTGAAAAAATTCAGGAAAATCATCGCCTCTCTCTGATCGGCCATAACCCCGGCGGTCAAACATGACCACCTTATAGCCCTGGGCTACAAAGTGCGGATAAACGGAATCCCAGATTCTGGTGGATCCGAAGCCATGGTGCATAAGGATAATAACTTCACCTTCACCGTGTACTTCATAATAGACTTGTAAATTGTTTATTTTTTCAAATGGCATCGTATTTTGCGACCTTTATATAGGTTTCTACGGTTATGCGCGTTTTACAATATCTTTTATCAAAGATGGTGTTATCATTAGCCATAGTGGGATGCTAAAACCCTCGTCTGAAAATCAAGGGCTTTTTTTCTCGAAAAGGATACCAAACACATAATTATATTTAAGCCTTCCTGTTTCGCTGTCGTTCCAATAATATTAGCTGCTTGATACAAATAACTATAATGAGTGAAGTGGATTGAAATCAAATCAATTTATTTTATGAACCCATTAATGCCCTTAATATAATAAGATGATAAATAAAGGTATACAGAAGGACCGGAAGACAATTTGACGCTCTCCATGGGCAAAAAATGCTCCCTTGCTGTTTTTTTCAGATTACTTCAAAAGGTTCTATAAAAAAGCATAATAGGTTCATAAAATACTTTTCATTGATTTTATGCCCTTTCCTTTTATATAGTTCTTGTGTTGGGATTAGAGGTAGACAAAAAGTAACCCACCACAGATCTGAAGGGTTACACAAAAAAACTTAAAAGGGGAGTTACAGTGAAAAGAATAATTATTCTCGGGACATTAGATACAAAGGCTCAGCAGATCGCATATCTTAAGGAAAAGATTGAAGCGCGGGGACAGAAGGCAGTAATACTGGATTTGAGTATGGGCAATGAACCTCCGTTTAAAGCGGATATCCCTCCTTCCGAAATACTTGCCTGCTCAGGTCCGAATTCAGGATCAGATGTCCCGGCATTTTTAAAAGAAAAGGGCATTGCTGAATTAAAGAAAGTTATGGCCATCGGGGCTGGTAATAAGGTTATGGAGCTTTTATCAAAAGGAGAGATTGACGGGATTGTTGCATTAGGCGGGTTGAGCATGGCAATGCTTGCAGCATCGATTATGCAAAGGCTTCCCTTCGGCATTCCCAAGGTTATCGGCACCACGGCAGCAATGGTTGCCTACGTAAAGGATCTCTTCGGTGCGTCTGACATTACACTCATGCAACTTATTGTGGAAGTTGGAAGCATTAATGATCTGGCGTGGCACGCAATAGAACAGGTGGCAGGGGCAATCTCGGGTATGGTGGATATTGGCAAGAACTATACATCGCTGAAACTTCCTCCAAATTCGGTTGCCATTACAGAATTAAACTTCACGCCCAAATGTGCGCGGTGGGTGGAGGAACTTCTGGAAAAGAAGGGCTACAATGTTTTTTCTTTTCATGCCCAGGGCACAAGCGACAGGGTAATGGATAATTTCATAGCAAACGGATTTTTTGATGGCGTTATAGATATTGTGCCTGCAGGGCTTGTTGAGGAATACTACGGCGGAACAAGGGCGGCAGGTATGCAAAGGCTCGATGCACCTATTGAAAGAGGAATCCCTCTTGTGCTTACTCCATGCTGCCTGAATTTGACAGGTTGCGGCCCTACTCGTAAAAATTTTGAGAAGTATATTTCAAGACCCACTTTCAAGCTTGACGAATTGAGGTCATATGTTCGCTTCAACCCTGAAGAATTAAAGGTCGCCGCTGGACTGTATGCAGAAAAGCTCAACAAAGCCAAGGGCCCCATAAAATTTCTTTTCCCCATGAAAGGCTGGTCTAACATAGATAAGGCTGGTACCATCCTTTATAATCCCCAGGATGATCTTATATTTTTAAATGAGTTAAAAGCCCTGCTAAAGGCTAAGATAGACATAGAAGAAATTGATTGCAATCTGGAGGATGAAGAGTTTGCTGTAAGACTGGTGGATAGTCTTGACAGTATGTTGACAAGTATAAAAAAATAGCGAGACAAAAAGACAAAATAAACCCGTTGACGATTTATCTATAAACGGGCTTATTTTGTCTTTCCGGGCAATAATTCTATAAACCATAACGATCTTCCTGTGTCCCCATGTCTCGTATTCCCGGTGCCTTGGCGATCTTTCCATATAAAGCGTGTTTTTGAACCAGATGCGTTGATGGAACATTTGCTGTAGCCGCACCTTTTATTACTTTTACACTTTGTCCGGGATTACCGGTCATGCAAACCGGCCCTAAATGTAATATTGACTCCAGGTCTGATTTGATTTAATAATATGTATGCCCTTTCTTGAAATAATAACATACCCTGATCCGATTCTCAGAATAGTCGCCGAACCTGTAAAAGATGTTACAGATGAGATCAAAAAACTCTCGGAGAATATGGTAGAGAGGATGTACCTTGCCCAAGGTGCGGGGCTTGCAGCAAATCAGGTAGGGGTCTCATTGAGGCTCATCGTCCTTGACTTGCAATTAAAGAAGGATAACAAGCCTATTGTTGTCATCAATCCTTTAATAATTGATAAAGATCCTGAGGAGATTTCCGAAGAAGAAGGATGCTTAAGTGTTCCAAAATATTATGATTATGTAAAAAGGTCAAAAAAGGTTTTGATAAATGGAATAACATTGCAAGGCAAGGCCTTTGAAATGGAATGCGAAGGGCATCTGGCAAGGGCATTTCAACACGAAATAGACCATCTTAATGGTATTGTTTTTATTGATTATTTAAGCCCGGTTAAAAAACATCTTTTTAAAAAACAATATCTAAAGAACGAGAGATGAACATAGTTTTTTTTGGTTCCTCAAGTTTTTCAGTGCCTCCTTTAAAATCAATATCTCCCTATGTTTCACTTGTAGTAACAAAGAAAGGAAAGCCAAAAGGCAGAGGCTATACACTCGATGATAATGAGGTTAAAAGGGCAGCCATTGAAATGGAACTCCCGCTTATGGAAATAGAATCTTTTAAAGATGAAACTGCGCAGGGGTTTCAGGTATTTAAACCGGATTTATTTGTAGTTGCCTCTTTTGGCCTTATTTTTCCGAAATGGGCTCTGGATTTGCCTGCTATAGGCGCAATAAATATTCATCCATCAATGCTACCAAAATATAGAGGACCATCGCCCATTCAATGGGCTATTTTAAACGGAGAAGAGCGAACAGGCGTTACAATAATGAAAATGGTTGAAAAGATGGATGCAGGCAATATCGTTTACCAGGAAGATGCAGAAATAGTTCGGGATGACAACATGATAAAACTTTCCGAAAAGCTTTCCAAGAGGGCTGCCGAAATACTTCCGGAAATTATTGATCGAATAAATATACAGGGCCTGATGGAAGGCATTAACCAGAAGGACGAAGATGCTACATATACACCGATAATCAAGAAAGAAATGGGTAAGATAGATTGGGATAAAAAGGCAATTGAAATTGTGAGGCAGATAAAAGCCTTTGTGTTATGGCCTACAGCATATACATCGCTGGATAATATATTATTTAAAATCTTTGACGGGGAAATAAATGCACTTAACAGGAAAGGAATACCCGGTATGATACTGGGCAAGAACAAAGAAGGGATTTTGGTATCAACGATAGATGGGTCTATCCTTATTAAAGAAATACAGTTAGAGAACAGGAAAAAAATGAATGCATACGAATTTGCAAACGGTTACAGAGGTCTGATCGGGAAAGTATTAAATAACTTTAAGGATTAAATGGTAACTTTTTTGTTGACATATATAAACCATAACATTTATCATCATTTAAGATGATGGTACATTTCTTGCTATAATAAGGATAAAGATGAGAAGATTTTTAATATTATGCATTATAACAGGTTTAATACCTATTGCCGGATGCTCTACTACGGGGAACAATGTTGCATATAACTCACCTTTGGACAACAACGCTGTTTTAACAGAAAAAAAAGAGACTACCAAGGTCGTCAGGAAAGAAAGCGTTAAGCCAAGAAAAGAAGTAGTGCAAAATATTGACGATGAAGACGATATAGTATCACTTTTAGGGGAAGACTATAATAAGAACTTTGACATACCCATCGTATTTAATGACGCAGTTAAATATTTCATACAGTATTTTACAAATGAAAAAAGAAAGGTATTCAGTAACTGGCTAAAAAGATCCAGGTTTTATATCCCGATCATTAAGGAGATATTGAGTGCAGAGGGACTGCCTGAAGATCTTGTCTACCTTGCAATGATTGAGAGCGGTTTTAATCCAAAGGCATATTCCCCTGCAAATGCATCAGGACCTTGGCAGTTTATTTATGCTACAGGCGGAAGGTATGGCCTAAGGTCAAATTATTGGATAGACGAGAGAAGGGACCCGGAAAAATCAACTGTTGCTGCCACTAAGTATCTGAGAGATCTTTTCAATCAGTTTGGATGCTGGTATCTTGCTGCAGCAGGATATAATGCAGGCGAAGGAAGAATAGAAAAAGCAATAGTTAGACACAATACAAACGATTTCTGGGAACTTGTTAAATACAACACACTTCCAAAAGAAACAAGGGAATATATTCCCAAGCTTATTGCCGCAGCAATCATTGCAAAAGATCCTGAAAAATTCGGTTTTGGGAGTATTGTCTATGACCAGCCGGTCAGATTCATGGAAATGAAGGTGCCAGCAGGATTTTCTCTTTATTCTATCGCAAAAGCGGCTTCTATAGATATTAACGCTTTAAAGTCAATAAACCCTGAAATATTGAGAGGTATAACACCGCCCGATACCCACGATTATATGATAAAGTTGCCAAATTCTGTTGATAAAAATACTTTTAATAGTAATTTACAGTTAGTTCTTAATAATGAAAAGAAGATAAAAGGTGTATCAACATATAAAGTAAGAAAAGGTGATACAGTAATAAAAATTGCAAAAAAATATAGGATAACACCTGATGAGATGTTGTTAGTGAATGGGTCAGGCGAAGAAATGAAAGTAAAACCAGGTATTATTATCAGTATCCCTCGTTTTAATGATCAACCGGTGAAAGAGGCTGGCTTATTAAAAGCCGGAAAGAATAAAACAGTTGCAAAACTTTATACCAAAGAAGTGTCGAAAAGACCGGATGTTAATAACACTGAAAAGAAAGAACGACCAATAATAACACATCATATAGTCAAGAAAGGTGAGACACTTGCTGCCATATCAAACAAATACGGTATGGATATTTCGAGTATAAAGTCAGCAAATAAACTGAAAACCGATACGGTTTATCCGAATATGAAGTTACGGCTCGTAAACCATATTCAAAAGAAAGAGAAAAAGGGGATAAAATACCATATAGTCAAGAAAGGTGAGACTCTTGCTACCATATCAAACAAATACGGTACGGATATTTCGAGTATAAAGTCAGCAAATAAACTGAAAACTAATGCGGTTTATCCGAATATGAAGTTGAGGATTTTCAGCGGCGAAGTGTAAGGTTCTTATACGTTAAGAACAAGATTAATCATGTCGCCTCTGGAAAAACCCATAGCATGGAAAAACTGTAGCAAGTCCCAATCATTCCAATTGACAAGTGTATAAATTGTATCAACTTTATAATTTTTAAGATTTGTTATAAGAGCATTTGCAAGAACTTTTGCGATACCTCTGTTTTGATAATCGGGATCAATGCCAATTGTGTCAATCCATCCAATATTGTTCGGAACTTTAAACTCCCAGCCGCTTACCTCTCCAAGAATGAATCCTACAACTTTACCATCAATCTCAGAAACAAGAGAAGCATCAGGGGGCCTCGTTGCTGCTTCCTTAATAATCTTTGTAATCCAGTGGTCCCGTCTTGTTTCTCCGAGAACCTTAGTATCAATATCGACAATATAATCTAAATCTTCTGCTTTTAGTTGTCTAACAGTAAGTTTATCAAAAAAATTACTCATTATGTCTCCAGCTTGTTATTTTATTAACATATCAATAAATTCTTGTCAAGAATAGCATACTACTTTGTGAATATTATAACTTAATAATCGATGTTCTTGCAAAAATGTATAATTCCTTTTTTTGTCATGTTTACAAAGTAAATATCCGTGAATTCAAGTAGTTCTGGACTCCGGTTTTCCAATTAAACCATTTGAGAGTAACGCTTTAATACTTATTTGTAATCAAACATCTTTCATTATGGCAAGCAATTATCGATATCTTTTCAGGTATTTTTTCTTTTAATCGGTTCAGTCTTTTTGATTTTAAAACGCAAAAAATATTCTTATCGGTTTTAAATAGATTAATGAAAGTATCCTCATCTATAAAATATGTTTTTGAATCATCATATTTTGACCCCATTTCCAATTCACCCGTGTAAGATGCAATTACTATTCTTTTCTTGGTATAAAAGGGAAGCGTTTGATCGTATGAAGCATAGTTGATTATATAATCATCACCATCCTTTTTTTCATTAATGGTGTCAGCCAATTTTTTAGTAGTGTTTAGGGTATCAATTGTATTCAGGTTTAACAGAAGAGTGGTTATAAATAAAAAGGAAAATATGGATAAAATATAAAACGTTAAGGAAAACCTGTTGAACCTGCGAAGACAAAATAGACATGCTGATAAAATTGAAACAACAGAGACTGTGATTAAGAAACCATTTAAATTATCAAGGATATTAAGTGCTTCTGATGATATTTGATTCACCCACTGGTTTAATGCCCCCTTTATGCCAAGAATAGAAGCTATCGCAAAGAGGGAAAAAATAAATATATAGGAGAGAGACTCTAAACTTATTTTACTTTGCTGACGCCATTTCTCATAAAATAGGTAGCCAATCATAATCGATAAAGGTGGAAAAATGGGAAGGATATAGGGTGGTAATTTTGATTTTGAAATACTGAAGAAGATAAAAACCACAATACTCCAAATAATAAATAATCTTAATTCACTTTTATTCCATAAATGTATGATGCCACGGGGGATAAAAATAGACCATGGGAACATGCCGCCAAACAATACAGGGAAGAAATAAAATATAGAACCTGTTCTTTTATGTTTTGATGTTAAAAACCGCAATATGTGCTGGTCAATAACAAAGAAATAAAAGAACTCTTTTTCTTTTAAAGAGATTGTCAAGAGCCATGGAAGCACAATAAGGCAATAAATGGCTAAACCTTTTACCCATTTTAGTTCTTTTAGAAACGACATTTTCTTTTCTGACAGAAGGAAAATAATGATTGTAACGGCAACAAGCATAATGGGAACAAAACCTTTAGCAAGTGTTGCTAATCCTAAGATAGCGTAAAAAAAGTATATGTAAAACAATTTCTTTTCTTTATAGTATCCGTAGAAAAAAAGCAGGGAAAGAAAGAGCCACATACTGAAAAACATATCAATAGTTACAATCCTTGCCATTGAAAAGAAACCAAAAGATGATATAAGGATGATTGAAGATATAAAAGCAGTTTCCCTGTTGATCCACCTTCTTATAAATATATAAAGTGCAGCTACGCATAAGAATGCAGAGAAGGCATTTGGAAACCTGAAAGCCCACTCATTTATGCCAAAACACTTGTAAGAAACAGCGACAGCCCAATAAAACAGGGGTGGTTTTTCAAAATACCTTACATAATTTAAATGCGGGACTATATAATCATTTAATTCAATCATTTCCCTGGGAATTTCTGCATATCTCCCCTCGTCAGGTTCCTTTAATGAATAATCACCAATCCCGTGAAATAAAAAAATGTATGACAGTAAAAGCAGGGCGATTATGTGCTTGATAGTTAAAGTGTCTTTTTTCATAGAATGTTTATTTATATCTTTTTCTTGTAGTATGCGAAGACCATAACGGTTTCACCAATTTTCTCTTCAAATATCACTTTCACGCAGGTTAATGCGTTGTTCACTTCATTCATATCTCTTTTTCTTGTGAGTATATAAAATTGTTCAAGATTTCCTTTTATTTTATGCAACTCATCAATTTTGTGTTCATCAACGTGTATGGCATATTTTCCTACATAATATACATATATACCCCTGATGCTTCCATAATAAACCCACGGCGTGTTATCCTTAGTATAGTTTTTTATTTTTTCGCACATAGATTTTGGTGATTTATAAGGATTTAACTTTTTATACACAGATGAATTGGCTATTGTATAGCAACTTATCATAAATAAAAAAAGGGTAAAAAATACATAAATCTGCTTTTTTTTCCAAAGAAAAAAGGAAGCTGTTATTACAAAGATAAAGCACAATAAGCCAAGTAAAATACGTTCTATTATAAATTCCTTATATATATCTATCTTATATAAAATAAGGAGCATACCGAGGATCAATAAAATAGCTGAAATGATTGAAAACATTAATAAATTATATTTGTTATCTTTTTTAATAAAAGCATATGAAGTTAAAAGCGAAATTGAAGGCAAAACAGGCAGCATATATTTGCTTATTTTACCAGAAGAAATGGAAAAAAAGACAAACATCCACAAAAACCACACCAGAAAGAATTTTATTCCGGTGTCATTTTTGAATTTTGCATACGCAATAAAGATTCCTGCAGGTAAAAACAGACTCCACGGAAAAAAATCCAGGGGCAGGGTTGTCAGATAATAATATATTGGTCTTTTATGACTCCATGCATCGAAAAATCTTGTCAGATTTTGACGAATGATATTTTCATAAAGATACGGCATACCTTCTTTCAGGTATATCGCGATATACCACGGTAAAATTACAAACAAAAAAATGATAAAGCCTATGCTGATTAACTTGAATTTAATAGTTTTGAAGTTCCTTTCAAGCATTAAAAATATAAATACAACAGGAAACATCAGGGCAATCGAGAGAGGACCTTTTGTTGTAAATGCCAAGCCTGTGCAAAGAAAAAAAAGATAAAGAAAATATGCTCTGCTTGTGAAATAGAACCAAAGAAAAAAAAGAAGCCCGCATACCACAAAAACTGAAAATATCATATCTGCCTGAAGATATCTTGCTTGCCAATAAAAGAGCGGTGCAGTAATAAGAATAAAAGTAGAAAACATTGCCGTTTCTTTATCAAAAAACTTTCTTATTGTGACAAAAGTAAATATTGCACAAAAAAAGGCGAAAATTGCCGTAGGAAGCCTCATCGAAGTCTCATCTTTTGCCCAGAAAAGTGCCTTTTGAGAAGCATACGTGATATAGTAAAAAAGTGGCGGTTTTTCGCCATATGGCATGCCGTTCAAATGGGGCACTATGAAGTTATCGCTTAGCTCTGTAACGATTTCCGCAAAGTCTCCTTCGTCCGGTGCCCAAAAATCCCTGGACTGAACATTATAGATAAACAGGGTAGGGCAGACAATACATAATATGATTAACAATTTTTTCATCAACTATTTTTTAAGTGTGCCCTTTATCCAAGCCAATGCTTCCTTTGATTGAATTGTCACGGGCACATTCCACACGGATTAGCGCGTTTGATTGTAATTCCGGCAGAAGCCGATATCTTCACTTGCGAAGCAACATTCAAAAAACCGGACTGAATTCCGTGTCAAGCACGGAATGACATAGAATAACCAATTGCTTACGACAGGGCAGTTCATTGTTTTATATTTTAAAGGGGTAGACTATAAGCCGAGTTCTGTTGCTGATAAATCAGCAGATAATCATTTCTCTTGGATCCAGGTTGCCCAGGATCTCTTGCGACCTACCTGGGTTAGAGGAAGGGCAATCCTCGCTGTCAAGTTTTGACAGCCCCCTTTTTGGCCTTGCATCGGATGGGGTTTACCAGGCTCCCATGTCACCACGGAACCGGTGAGCTCTTACCTCGCCTTTTCACCCTTACTTCGTAAGAAAACGAAGCGGTATATTTTCTGTGGCACTTTCCTTAGGGTTACCCCCAGTCCCTGTTAGGGACCATCCTGCCCTTTGATGCCCGGACTTTCCTCAGGCCTAAAACCTGCGATTACCCGTCTACCCCTTTTTTACCTGCTGCATTTTTCGCAAGTTTGTCTGCTAAAGTATTTTTTTCCCTTGGTATATATTTTAATGTAAAATTGTTAAAATATTCTATAATATTCTTTGCTGTTTCAGCATATTTCATCAATTGCGAGTTTTTTATTTTGTATTTACCCGAAATTTGATTGGCAACAAGAAGTGAATCCGTATAAATATATAAGTTTTTAATTGATGATTGATAGGCTCTTTTAAGAGCGTGAACAAAAGCTTCATACTCTGCCATATTATTGGTCATATGTCCGAGATATATGCTGTCTCTAAACAACTCACGCCCGTCTTTGTTAAAGGCTATGATCCCCGCGCCAGATTCTCCTGGATTGCCAAAAGATGCACCGTCAATATATATATGCCATTCCATTAGTCTTCTTCTAAAAAATAAAATATCCTGTTACAGCTTGGGCAAAGAATAAGTTGTCTATTTTTTGTTGCTTCTATGAATAATTGTGGGGGAATATTCATATAACAACCGAGACAAACGCCATTTTTCAGGTTTACAACTGCCGTGCCGCCTCTTTTCTCAATAAGCGTGTTATATGTAGCCCTCAAATTATCGCTGACAACACTGAGAAGTTTACTTCTTGTTTCTTTAAACCCGCCAATTGTTTTTTCAATAACATCGAATTCCTTTTTCAATCTGTTTTTTTCTTTTTCTACTTCAATTTTTCTATTTTTAAGGTATCCTTCTGATGTTTCATAGTCTTTTTTTAATTCTTCAATCTTGTCCATTAACACCAAAACTTCTTCTTCGGTTCTATCATTTGCCTCTTTTGCCGTTTCAATTTCTTTAAGTAATGCCTGGTATTCTTTATTTGTTTTAATTTCATTAAGTTTTGATTCAAACTTTTTTATTTTTTCTTTTTCAAAATCGAGAGCTTTTTCCTTTTTATTCCTCTCTTTTTCTAATTCTTGAGCAATCATTTTTTCCTTCTCGATCTTATTATTTATTTCCTCTATTTCATTATCCAACCCTTCTATTATTTTTGGAACTGAATACATTTTCCTTTCATTTTCAGCTATCTGGGCATCAATTTGCTGTGCTTCATAAATGGTTCTTAATTCTTGCTCCAACTTTCACCCTCCAAAAATTAAAGGGGGTGTACCTCATGGGCACACCCCCTTAATATATTTTCCTTAATTGTAATATTTTCATACATTGTATTTTTATTTGGGCCCACCTGGGCTCGAACCAGGGGCCTACCGGTTATGAGCCGGTGGCTCTTCCAACTGAGCTATGGGCCCGTTTGTGATAGATTAACCGATAGCATATATTTTGTCAAGGGCATGGTGGTTCTATATTGTCTGAATTATTTTATTTCCAATTAATGTTTCGATTTTGTTATGTTATATGGAATTGCTCTTGTTAAACGAAAAATAAAGCAGGTATTGTCAATGTATGAGGAACAAATCAAAAATAGTTTTAATCAATGCAATGTAGGTAAGCTTATTGGAATAGACATTTATGAAATAAGGGAAGGCTTTGCAAAGGGAAAATTAAAAATAAAGAAAGAACACGTTAATATTTTTGGTAATGCACATGGTGGAATATTATTTACCTTTGCAGACCACATTGGTGGAGCTTGTGGCAATACCCTCGGTAAAAAAGCGGTACTCGTTGAATCTTCAATACAATATATGAAGGGAGTGAAGAAAAATGAAACCGTTTTTGCTGAGGCAGTATTAACACATAAAGGTACGCGAATAGGTAGAATTGAGGTGAAAATCTATACAGAGAACTTGGATCTGATAGCAATTATTCACCAGATATTTTTTATAAAAGATGATAAACACGAACCAGAGGTTACTAAGAATATTTAAGACATTACTGATGTCTTTTGGGAAAAGATACTGGTGGCCGGGAGAATCACAACTTGAGATTTCCATAGGGGCAATACTTACACAAAACACCGCATGGACGAATGTTGAAAAAGCGATTCAAAACCTGAGAAATGAAAACCTTTTGGATGTTAAAAAACTGTACGAAATAGACACAGCCTGTTTGGGCGAGATAATAAAACCTTCCGGTTTTTTCAATATTAAATCTAAAAGGCTGAAAAATTTTGTCAAATTATTGTATGAAGAATATTCTGAAAATATAAACAATCTTAAAAAGATAGAGAACAAGACATTAAGGAAATTATTGCTCAGTATAGATGGAATTGGTTATGAAACCGCTGATAGCATTATGCTGTACGCTCTTAACAAGCCAATTTTCGTTGTCGATGCTTATACAAAAAGATTTTTAAAAAATCATGACATCTACAGAGGCAGCTTTGATTATAACGATGTACAAAACTTTTTTATGGACAATCTTCCGCATGATACCTATTTATTTAATGAATTCCACGCTTTAATAGTTCATTTATGCCAGCATTATTGCAAAAAAATACCAAATTGTAACGAATGTCCGCTACAAGATGAACTTAGGAGCGAGTCTGCACAAGATATAAAGAAAAATGTATTTGAAGAGATGAAACATGGTTAAACCAAAAAAATCAATAATCAACTATTTGTCAAAGAAACATTAACTTTTTCATTACCTGTTGCACTATGGATATACCCAATCGTGAATGCCTTTTCCCCTGAATTGATAAGTTTATCAAGAATTGCCTGTTCGTCGTTTTTATCCGCTACAATTATATAACCAATACCCATATTGAACGTAGAACACATCTCCTCAAACCCGATATCTCCTAATTTCATTATAAGTTTGAAAATATATGGGATTTCAGCATTTGACAGGTTTATGCTTGCCGCAAGACCTTCCGGTATAATTCTTTTAATATTTCCAGGTAGACCACCGCCTGTTATATGCGCCATCCCTTTTATATTGAATGATTCAAGAATATTTTGTACAACCTTAACGTAAATTTTTGTCGGCTTAAGTAACTCTTCAAAAAGCTTACCATCAATGCCTTCTATATAATCAGTAACTATATAATTATTTACCTCAAAAAAAACCTTTCTCACCAGCGAGAAGCCGTTGCTGTGCAAACCACTCGAAGGCAGTGCTATTATAGCATTCCCATCAATTATTTTTGAACCATCAATAATTTTATCTTTTTCAACAAAACCGATAATAAAACCTGCAAGATCATATTCATTGTCTTTGTAAAAAGAGGGCATTTCAGCAGTCTCACCACCGATAAGGGCACATCCGGCCTGCCTGCACCCCTCACATATACCGGAAAGGACATCTTTGTATAAGGTTTCCTGAACAATTCCACAGGCATAGTAGTCAAGAAAAAAGAATGGCCGGGCACCGAGTGTCAATATGTCATTGGCGCACATGGCAACCAGATCTATCCCGACCGTATCATGCTTACCGCTTTGAAATGCAATTTTGAGTTTTGTTCCCACTCCGTCCGTGGATGTTGCAAGTATAGGATTTTGATAACCTCGAGGGATTTCCGTAAGAGATGCAAATCCGCCAATCGGATTTAACACGAAGGGGTTAAAGGTGCTGTGAATTTTTTCTTTTAAACCGTCAATAAGGTTCTCAGATTTTGCTACATCAACACCGGCTTTTTTATATGTAAGCATATTTTTATTCATTAATTGATTTTATATTTAACTGTAAAACATCAAAGAAGTTATTATATTGATAGTTTTTTAGTCAAGTTAAAAATCTATTTTGTCATTCCTTCTATAAATTCGTCTATTAATAACGCCGGAAGGGTCGTTATATGTACAGTTCCCCGGGCACCAAGGTCAATAGATATTTTTGATACTGCCTCATTGTTGGGTGCATCAAGTATAGTGATAAAATCATATTGTCCAAGCAATGCATACTGGGCAAGGACTTTTGCTCCCATATTCTCTATTTCCCTGTTAACTTCTTCAATGCGCTCCGGATGTTTTTTTATTGTTTTTCTCCCTTCATCAGTCAGGGTGCTCATCATTATATATATTGGCATAAGGCTACCTCCTTTTCTTTATATTTAAATATCCCTCAGTTTTTTTGTCAATACATTTTTGATAATGTATACAATCTAAAAAATATGTTAATTAATTCACAATATAATGTATTTGTATTTTCTATGTAAATAGTACCTACTTTTTAAGGTAATGATCTGAATTGATTAATGTAAGCACAATTTCTTTAGTTTACAACAAATTTCATACAACTAAAATTATAAATAAATCGGAATTATTTATATTGAAATACTATAATTATTATAATAAAAATATATACAGTGTCTATTAAAGTTTATTAAATGAGTTTGTTAATAAATTCACATTTAAATTATTTAAAATAATTTCCATTAATATTATAAAATATACTTGAGGAGGCTTAAATGGCTAAACCAATGGAAGAATATAAATGGCATGAGTTGAATGTTGGATGCGTCATTGAAGAAGTTGGAAATGCAAGGGAATATAAGACAGGTGACTGGCGTTCCTTCAAACCTGTCTGGAATAATGAAAAATGTATTAAATGCGGCTTATGCTGGCTCTATTGCCCTGATGCGACGGTTTTTAAGACAAACGAGGGGTTTTATTTATCAAATCTTGATTATTGCAAGGGGTGTGGTATTTGCGCCAAGGAGTGTAAACCCGGTGCAATCAAGATGGTGGAGGAAGGACGATGAAAAAAGGTATTGAAGTATCAATAGCTGCTTCCATTGCGGCAAAGCTTGCGCGGGTTGAGGCAATAGCCGCTTATCCAATTACCCCTCAAACACATATCGTAGAGCACCTCGCCGAGATCGTTGCCAATGGAGAGCTTGATGCGGTGTATATTAATGTAGAATCAGAACATTCAGCAATGTCGGCTTGCTGTGGCTCCTCTGCTACAGGCGCCCGGACGTTTACCTCTACCAGCGCTCAGGGATTAGAGCTGATGCATGAAATACTTTTTATTGCGTCGGGGATGAGATTTCCCATTGTTATGGCTACAGTAAACCGTGCATTATCCTCGCCGCTGTCTATATGGGGTGATCATTCCGATGTTATGGCAGCACGAGATACCGGATGGATCATGCTATTTTGTGAGAACGGTCAGGAAGTAGTCGATATGATTATTATGGCATTTAGGATAGCAGAAGACAGGGGCGTGCTCCTGCCTGTAATGGTAAATTTAGACGGATTCTCTCTAAGCCATGTAATTGAACCTATTGAACTTCCTTCCCAGATGATGGTAGACAAATTCCTCCCTCCATATAGCCCCCTTTATACATTACATCCGAATAAACCTGTGACAATGGGAGCTTACGCAATGCCTGAATTATACACAGAGGCAAAATATGCCCAAGAAATGGCAATCATCAATTCCAAAGAAATAATAAAAAACGTAATGGATGAATTTGGAAAACAATTTGGACGACAGTATAAGCCTGTTGAGACATATAATACAGAGAATGCTGACTTTGTTTTTGTTGCCCTCGGTTCCATCGGGGAAAATATAAAAACCGCCATTGATGAGCTAAAGGGAGAAGGAAAGAACGCAGGCCTTGTACAGTTACGCCTCTTTAGGCCATTCCCGTCAGAAGAGCTTTTCTCAGTCCTTAAAGACAAGAAGAGAGTTGCTGTTATTGAACGGGTTATGCCTGCAGGCGCCCCAAACGGTCCCCTTTTTCAGGAAATCTCTTCAGTCATGTGTACTAATAGTTTACTTATGCATATGGAAAACTATATTGTAGGACTCGGCGGAAGGGATGTCCTTCCTGAAAGTTTTATTGATATATTCAATGGAACAGCTTGTGAAAAAAGCACGGTACCTATCAGGGATAAGAATTTTAAGGTAATAGGGGTGAGAGGATGAGACAAAAAGGTATTGAAATTTATACAGATAATCCTGAAGAAGAATTTGCCGTCTCAGGCCACCGGGCATGTCAGGGATGTGCCGAGATACTGGCGGTACGGCTTGCGCTTAAAATATTCGGGAAGAATACAATACTTGTAATGGCAACCGGCTGTATGGAGATTATTTCTACCCCACTGCCAACTACCACCTGGACACTCCCCTGGATTCATGTTGCCTTTGAAAACGCTGCAGCCGTTGCATCAGGTATCGAAGGGGCATTAAAAATTTTAATGGAAAAGAACAAGATTCCCAGAGAAGATATTCGCGTTGTTGCCATAGCTGGTGACGGTGGAACAAGTGATATAGGACTCCAGGCTCTCTCGGGCGCCTTAGAGAGAGGGCATAAATTTACTTACATATGCTTGGATAATGAAGCCTACATGAATACAGGCATTCAACGTTCTTCGGCTACACCTTATGGCGCTTCAACCACAACAAGCCCGCCGGGCAAGAAGAGCATAGGACAGGCAACATGGAAAAAGGATATGCCTAAAATTGCAGTAGCACACAATATTCCATATGTAGCAACTGCTTGCCCTTCATACCCCTTTGATCTTTTCAGTAAGGTAAAAAAAGCTCGTATGGCTGACGGTCCATCATATTTACACATACTTTCCGTATGTCCGACAGGGTGGAGGATACCTACAGACCTTGCAATAGAATATGGGAAATTAGCTGTAAGAACAGGCGTTTTCCCACTGTATGAAGTAGAGAATGGTCAATATAAGATTACTCACAGCCCTGAACCATTAAAGCCTATTAAAGAATATATTAAGGGGCAGGGCAGGTTCAGGCATCTCAATGACGATCAGATAGCAAAAATACAGGGGCGTGTCACAAAAGAATGGGATAACCTTAAATCACGATGTGAATTAAAGTAGGGGAGCTAATGGTCTGTTCTTTAACATTTCCATTAATTAAGAAACATTTAACCTGCTAAACCGTATAACAAAATCGGTCAGCATTCATCTTCGTGCGCGGTATGGACTATTGAATGGAAATTGATATGACCAGAATCTTATCAAAGTGTAGGTTTTTCAAAAAAACTTTTAGTTTACTAACCGTTAAAATTGATTTCATGAACAATATTGTGTATATGATGAAAGGAAGCATTTATTATCTTCCGGGGTGAAGATATGGATAAAAACGAACAAAATACTGAAGCCGGGATCATCATTCAACAAGATAATGAAAGTTCAACAGGGACATACGAATCATGGTACAAAATAGCCATAGAAAACTCCAATGATGGTATTGTACTTGTAAGTGGAGACAAGCTGCAATACGTGAACAGAAAATATCTTGATATGTTCGGATATGGTTCACTTGAAGAAGTGGTCGGCAAGGATATTGCCATATCTGTCCACCCTGATGATAGAGACAAGGTTTTGGCATTAAACAGGCGGCGACAAAGCGGTCATTCAGTTCCATCCAGTTATGAATTCAAAGGAATTACAAAAGAAGATAAAATCATATATATAGAAGTTTCTGCGGTAAAAACCATATATAATGACGAACCGTCATCACTTGCTTTTCTCAGAGATATAACTGAAAGAAAGAGAGCTGAAGACAAATTAAACGAACAGATAAACTTCCTGCAAACCCTTATTGATGATGTACCAAACCCAATATTTTACAAAGATCTAAATGGGCTATATCTTGGTTGCAACAAAGCATTTGAAGAATACAGAGGTATTAAAAAAGAAGAACTAATCGGAAAAACATTGATGGAGTTAAATTATACAGAGGAAGAGGTATCCTTACATTTTGCCTCTGACATGGAACTTATCAATAATCATGGTCAAAAAACTTACAGGTCGAATTTCGCAGATCAAAACGGAATAAATAGAGAAATTATAATAAAAAAAGGTACATTTACAAATTCAGATGGTGTAGTTGCAGGCATTGTCGGGATTGTAATGGATATTACCGAGCAAAAACAGGCTGAAGAGGTAATGAAAAAAGCAATGGAAGATTCTGACGCTGCAAATAAGGCAAAATCGGACTTTCTTGCCAATATGAGTCATGAGATACGAACCCCAATGAATGCCATTATTGGTATGACAAATTTATTGCTGGATGCCGAACTTACGCAGGGACAAAGAGAGCTTCTGGAAATAACAAAAACATCTGCAGATGCCTTGCTTAAAATTATTAATGATATTCTGGATTTTTCGAAAATCGAAGCCGGAAAGATGGATTTTGAAAAAATTGATTTTGATTTATGTATTACCATAGAGGACACAATAGATACGCTTGCAGTTAAAGCAAATGAAAAAGGCCTGGAATTGGTGTGCCTTATCAATCCTGATGTCCCGTCTCTGCTTCTTGGTGATCCTGGGAGACTTCGTCAGATTTTGCTTAACATCATTGGTAATTCTATAAAGTTTACAGAAAAAGGCGAGGTCTCTGTTATTGTAGATCTTGTATATGAAAATGAGGTGAGTGCCGCACCCCGTTTCTCGATAACCGATACAGGTCCCGGCATACCCGAAGATAAATTGGAGAAACTTTTCAAATCTTTTTCTCAAATAGATTCATCGAGAACACGAAGATACGGAGGTACAGGCCTTGGCCTTGTAATATCTAAAAACCTTGTAGAAATCATGGGGGGTAACATTGGCGTAAAAAGTGAAGAAGGAAAGGGCTCAACTTTCTGGTTCACTGCAGTTTTTGACAAACAATTAAGAACAGTGCCTGATATGTTTACCAAACCTGTAGATAAAACAGATCAGCGCATTCTTATTGTGGATGACAATAAGACAAATTGTTATGTCTTAAGCAAAATGCTTGATTCTTGGGGATTTAAACATGATAAAGCTGAAGGAGCACGAGAGGCATTAGATAAGCTTTTTCATGGCATAAAACAAAACGATCCCTTTACCATTGCAATATTGGATATGAATATGCCCGAAATGGACGGAGAAACATTGGGAAAGATGATAAAAAACGATATAAATCTTAGCAATACAATTTTGATTATGCTATCATCATTCGGAAAAAGAGGCGATGTAAATAGAATGAAGGAAATAGGTTTTTCAGCTTTTCTTACAAAACCGGTAAAAGGTTCTCAACTGTATGATTGTTTACTCTCGGTAATACAAGAGGGCAGAGTTGAACCAGACAAAAGACGAATTGTTACCCGTTTTTCTATTGCTGAAGATAGGAAGCGTAAAATGCATATACTTGTTGCAGAAGACAACAAGCCAAATCAAAAATTACTTTTCATGATACTTGCTAAAATGGGTTATGAAGTGGATATTGTCAATAACGGAAGAGAAGCTGTTCAATCATTGCAACATCACAAATATGATATAGTCTTTATGGACGTACACATGCCGGAGATGGACGGATTTGAAGCTACAAGGATTATACGTGAAAATGAAAAAGGCTCTGATAGGCACACCCCGATAATTGCCATTACAGCGGACGCAATGTCTGAGGATAAAGAACGATGTATAAAAGCCGGCATGGATGATTATATATCAAAACCTGTTTTTCAGGAAAAAATTATTGAAGCTATAAAAAAAATAGTTTTTAATAAAGAGGAATGTACGGCGAAAATGTCTGTATCTAATAAGTCTATTTTTGATATGGATGCCTTAATGAAACGGTTGGATATTGATGAAAAACTTGTCAGAGAAATAATGGATGTGTATTTGAATGACACACCTATCCAGTTATCAAGACTGAAAGATTTTTTCGAAAAAGGTGATCTTCTCTTAATTCAGAGGTGTGCCCATTCGATTAAAGGCGCATCTGCCAATTTTTGTGTCGGAACAATCAATAAAACGGCCCAGGACATTGAGCTTGCCGCAAAACAAGGTAAGCTCGAAACAATAAAACCCCTTATTGATACTGTTGAGGATCAATTCGGGGAGCTTAAGGATATGTTGACAGGAATTGATTTAAACAGGGCATGAGGAGAGATTAATGTTTGTTATTATTGGTATAATTGTTGTTTTTGGTTCTGTATTGGGTGGTTATGTCATGCATCATGGTCCGCTTCTTGTCTTGTACCAGCCCTCTGAATTTATTATTATAGGAGGGTCTGCAATAGGGGCTCTTCTTATTTCAGCGCCTGCAAAACTATTGAAACTCATTGTCAATAAAGTAATCGGTACGTTTAAAGGAAGTAAGATAAGCAAAACGATATACCTTGAACTATTAAAATTACTTTACGAACTTTCCATGATTATCAGAAAAGAAGGTCTGATAGCCCTTGAATCACATATTGAGCGTCCGACAGAGAGCGCGGTTTTCTCAAAATACCTTACGTTTTTAAATGAATATCACCTTTTATTATTTATAACGGATACGCTAAGACTCGTTGTCATGGGCGGTGTAGCCCCTCACGAAATAGAGATGCTTATGGATGCCGATATCGATCTGCACCATGAGGAAGGATTAAAGCCCAGCTCTATACTGCAGAAAATAGGTGATTCTCTTCCTGGTTTGGGTATCGTAGCCGCAGTGCTTGGTATTGTAATCACCATGCAGGCAATCAGCGGACCGCCTGAAATCATTGGCCAGAAAGTTGCTGCAGCCCTTGTAGGTACATTCCTTGGCATATTTTTATCATATGGTCTTGTCCAACCTCTTGCCACGAATATAGAACTGTCTACCCAGGATGAATCGGGGGTCTTCAACGTGGCAAAGTCAGGTATAATCTGTGCTGCAAAGGGATTAAACCCTATAGTTGCTGTAGAATTTGCACGTCGCGCTATATCGAATGATTATCGTCCCACATTTCAGGAAATGGAAGAATATGTTAAAGGTGTCAAATGAGCGATGAAAGATCTAATACTCCAATAAGAATTGTAATAAAGAAAAAAGGGCATGGAGGAGGCCACCATGGCGGCGCATGGAAAGTAGCTTACGCGGATTTTGTTACCGCTATGATGGCTTTATTTATCGTTTTATGGATTGTAGGACAGAGTAATCCGGTTAAAAGCGCTATTTCAATGTACTTTACAAATCCGAATGTTTTTACCGGCGGCACAGGTATCCTTACCGGTCAAGAAGGGACGTCCTCAAAACTCGATTTATCATCAAAAGTTGAGGTTGCTAAAAAAGACAATACATTAATTGAAATGGAAAAACTTTCAGCTCAAGGGAAGAAAATAGAGGGCATAGTTTCCTCAAATCCTGTTTTTGAAAAGTTTAAAGACAAGGTCCAAATCAGTGTAACCAAAGATGGTATGAAAATAGAACTTATTGAAGATTCAAAGGGATTGTTTTTTGATATTGGTAGTGCAAAGGTAAAGCCGGAAACAATAAAACTTCTAAAAATGATTGCCACAGAAATTGGAAAATTACCAAACAAGGTTATCATAGAAGGATATACCGATGCAAGGCCCTATGAAACACATGGTTATTCAAACTGGGAATTGAGTGCCGACAGGGCTAATGCTGCACGAAAACTTCTTGAAGAAAATGGATTAAGAAAAGACCAGGTAAGTGAAGTCCGCGGATATGCGGATCGCAACCTCAAGCAACCCGATAAACCCTTTGATTATGCAAACAGACGTGTAAATATTGTTGTTGCTATACCAAAAAATATAGAAAATACCTCGCAGCCTACTCCTGCCAATCCAGGAAAAGAAAAATAATGAATACATCAAATAAACCAAAAATATTGATTGTCGATGATGATCCCGTTTCATTAAAGATACTCAATATTGTTTTGTCAAAAGAGATTTTTTACGAAATTCATCAGGCAAATGATGCTGAAGAAGGAATAAGGATTGCTCATGATATTAGGCCTGACATTATTATAAGTGATTATTACATGCCCGGAAAAGATGGTTTTGAATTCTGCCGATATGTTAAAAACGATAGAGATTTAAATAAAACAATTTTTATTCTTCTTACATCTGAAACAGATATGATTAAAAAGGTTACAGGTCTTGAAGAAGGGGCTGATGATTATATAGAAAAAACAATTTCCGCAAACGTATTGCTCAGTAAGGTAAAGGCTTTTTTAAGAATCAAAGGGCTGCAGAACGAGTTGGTTGAAGAGAAAGAAAAGCTTAATATTGCTAATCAACTGTTAAACAAAAACTTTGATGAATTAATTGCAATTCTGCTAAAGATACTTGATGTGCAGATACCGGGTGCGAGTGATAATGCTCACCTGGCAAAGGAGATAGCAGAATATATTGCTGCAAATATGGATATAGAAGAAGAGGAAACAAAAATAATAGTTTTTGGCGCCCTTTTGCATGAAATCGGAAAAACAGGTTTGCCGGATAATGTAATTAAGAAGAAATACAAGGACTTATCAATACAGGAACAGGAAATATATCTTCAGCATCCCCTTATCGGTTCTATTATAATATCAACCATTTCGGGTTTTAAAGAAGCTGCTTATGACGTATATCATCAGTACGAAAATTATAATGGCTCCGGTTTTCCGGAAGGGTTAATGAAGCATGAAATCACCATCGGTGCACGGATTTTAAGAAGTATAAATTTTCAAGAAGAACTTTTCGAGGCAAATCTTACTACTGAAAACGTAATTGAACAAATAAGACTTTCTATGAATAAAGTTCTCGATCCTGTTGTGGCAACATGTTTAGTGGATTATTTCATTAAAAATGACAATATTTTATCACACAATAAAGAGAAAATATCTATTGAAGACCTAGAAACAGGTATGGTGGTTGCTGAGGATATTTATTCTTCAAATGGTTCAAAAATTCTCCCAAAAAATGTTCGCATTGAGGATTGGATGGTTAAGATCATTATGGAGAGAGAGATTGTTGATCCTGTTATAGGTGGGGTCTATGTTTTTAAGAATTGATCATATAAGTTTGATGATAAAATATGTTCTGTCTTATAAAATTAAAAGTTAACATAATATCTCTTATCAGTACTTATAATTATCAGAGTCTATTTCAATAGAACAGATATATAGTAACAACTTTGTAATCTTTTACAATCATTCCCCTTCCTGACTTTTATCCATAACCCAAAACTCTTAAGGCACTTTTTTTGTAGTTCAGTTTACCTTGACATTACAAGACATTTCCTATATATCAGAAACAATGTAGATTTTCAGGAAGGATTATTGGCTTTGTTGAACGGAACGGACAAATACCCTTATTCCCTTAAATTGGCATTGCAAAAAAGCCGGCATGAAAATATCCTGGACGCCAACATGTTCTCGGCATATATTCCAAGGGACATGGAAATCCTCCGTTTCGAAGATCCCCGTAAGGCCAGGATGCTGAACGTCGGCATATACCGGCAACCCGGTCACGTCCAATCCGCACATATCAACCAGATCTTCAGCTACATCGGTTTTATCAAGCGTATTCAGAACCTGGAATACCGGAAATATCTGCCCATGCTGTATCAAGAACTCGCCGAGTTCCTCAGAGTTATGGAAGATGTTGCTTATAACCTGGACATCATGTTATCGCTTGAGATATATGAAGAGCAAAAACGTGGCTTCGAGAGCTTTTTCAAAACATATCACGACCGGCGAGAGAATGATGTCGAATGGATCGGCAAAATCTGGAAGCACCAGATGATCTATCTGGAGCAGATCGATATGCTCATCGAAACCTTGAAGATGCGTGGTAAGGTTTTCGATTACAGTAACGAGCCTCTGTATGCACAAATTGTCTCGGTCTCCCGGGAATCCGCGGTAGGCAGCAGAAAAGAATCAAAGCCGGTCATTGACATGGATTGCCGCTTTGTTGCAAATTGCTGCACAAAGGCAGCACTGGATCAGCGTTCCAAAGTGATCTGGTCCGGGGATACACATATCCTGATGATATTACGAAACATTTACACCATTCCGGAAATTTATAAGGCATTTCCCCAAATCTATCTCCATTCCAGCTACGATCCCCTGAGCTTTGCCGAACTATTCCCGAAATGGGCGTCCCAATAAGGGATTAAAAGTCCACTTTTTGGGCCCCTTTTCAATAAAAAATTAATCTGCCAAATCGCTGGTATCTTCTTTACCACTTTCAGCAGAAGAAGTTCCTGCCTCTTCCGCCGGGTACGCCTGATGAAAATCATGTAGTGTAATATACCTGGCAATTAAATCTTTTGTATCAACAACCCCAAGTTGTTCAAACAAGAAAGTAAACTGGTCATATAGATTCTCTGCAACTTTTGCCCGGATATCTTCCGGCATAGTCCATATCATCCATTTGAAAGCACCTGTTGCTTGTTTACGCATGCTGTATGCAAACTGCGCAAAAGTCTTACCGGGTTTCCAGTCTCCTCTGAATTTGTCAGCCAAAAATTGTTCTATTTCGCTCTGTGCGCCTTTTACTTTATAGATTCCGCTATCAAAGGTAATATTTTGGAAACCGGTAGCAAGATGCACTTCTACAGCTTTATTTTGCGGAAACAAGCTAAAAGCATTATTCGGCAACGTTGATGCCCCATGCTGAACCGAACCGGCCCATCCGTATTTCTTTCCAAAATCTGTTGCCATCTTCAATATTTCAAAGGCTATCGCCACATCGGCCACTGATCCATCCGGAAGCGGAGTTCCTCCGTGGGCGGTGCCATCATTTACAGCTATCTTGCGAATACCAAGTGCAGGGTCAATTCCCAACCGTTTCATATTTATAATAATACCTTCAGCATAAGCTTCAAGGTCTTCCTTTCTCGTATTCATCTTCCCGACCTCGCCGGTTTCTCCGCCCAATAACACGGTCCAGGGGATTCCAAGCTCTTTTTCGAGTGCCCTTACATCAGCAATTTTCTCGGCGGTTAATCTGGCATTTTCTGCTTGCTGCTCTTCAAAGGATAGATTTTCTTCGGTTCTTTTCTCAAAAGGAGACATGTCCAGATCAATTGACCCAAAGCCTGCTGCCAATAAATCCTGGATAAGCCTTCTGTGTGCGTTTATTTCCTTTTCTCCCGCTGATCCGCCTTCTCTGACCGGTTTGGATTTTAACTGCACATGATCACCTTGCAAAAAAAGCGGACCCTCAAAACCTTCCAGCATTGCTGCAGCTTGAAGGACTGCAGAAAATTCCGCTGCGCTTTGATTGGTATAGACCATTTCAGAGCGGGCGATCTCAACGATGAACGCCCCGACTTTGTTATCATTGGCAGCCTTAAACAGCGCTCTTGCAGTATCTAATGTGCCTACGCGAATATTGATTGCAGGAAAAGACATTTCCCTATTTATCCGGCCTTCAGCTATTGCAACATAAGCTTCATGCGGTGAGGCCAGCTTTACATTAAGTTGTTGTGCTCCTTCGCCTATTATCCATCGGGACAATGCCTGCACATCCGCCGGAGCGCCCCTGTCGCCAAAATCCGCCGCATTAGCCGCTAATGTCGGTAATGAGCTCTTAAAGGCATCCACATTATCTATATGCAGCATACCCTTACTGATAGTTGCCCCTTTTAAACCATTGCCTGTCAGGTCTGCCCTGCTTGTAAATACCTTTATCGCAGGTGTTTGATGGATCATATCCGCTCCGATTCTTAATGCCATTTTATTTCCTCCTTTAAACAGTATTAGAGAACTTATAGGAATTTGCTTTTCATTATGTGATAAGAATAACAAAAGAAAATTAATTTCTCAATACGAACGAGCCCATTTTGTAGATAAAAACCCGATAATATCTACAAAAAATCAATATCTACTTATTTCATCCCCGGTGAATTCCACTTCACGGATTTCCTCAACATTCACTGTTTTTTAACTATTCACTAACGACTATTCACTGCCCTTCTCACACTTGTGGCGGTCTTTTCTTGCCGTATGGAGCCTTTGGCGCCTGTTGCTGGACATAATCACAGAAAACCTGTAGTTCATAAAGAAACTTTTCAATATCTTCCCTCACATAAGTTCCAAGACCCTTATCAAAGGTTGCCTTCATGGACACAAGACCTTTAACCTGTTTCTTCACGGATACGGGTTTTGTATTATTCGGGTCGGGTTTGGCTTTTTTATATGCTGTGAGCATTCTATCTAATGTGGCATTGGTCACAGGCGTTTTTATGACAGCATCGAATATCTTCGTACGATCAGGGCATTCGAGGTTTGCGGCAAAGAGATACCCCTGGGAAACAGGAAGGTTTCCTGCAGAAATTGCTGTCTGAATTTCAGGAGAAAGTTTTAAAAGTGAAATTATGCGGAACACTGTAGATATTGACTTCCCGGCGATTTCTGAAATTGCTTGCACAGTGCAAGCAATTTCTTCTGATAGGTCTTCGCGCCTTCGATCATACATTACCAACTCACTCATTA